>DAOUJB010000385.1:0-4590 GCA_034423155.1 Anaerolineae bacterium
CCCACCAGGATGCCGCCGAAGAAAGGCACTTTCACCAAGCCGGTGATTCCGATGATCGCCACCAGGATTGAACCGACCACGCCGCCGACCAGCCCCAGCACGATATTGCCCAAAAAGCCGTAGCCCTCGCCCTGCAGCAGCTTGCCGGCCAGATAGCCGCTTGTGCCCCATACCAGCAGCGACACGATCAATCCCAACACCTTGAACAGCATGCCCGGCAGCAACAATAGCGCCAGCAGCAGCGCGATAAGCAACCCTATGCCGATTTTGATCTTCATACTCGCTCGTCTCCTGCGCTTGCTTATGCCCAGTATACGCCAAGAATCCGCCAGCGGTTGCAAGAGGGCAATCACATATTAGCCATGCCACCGCCGGTCAACGCCTCTCAAATGCGATACTTGTATCGCCCACAATACCGCCCTGGTACCTGGGCGACTCAAGTATCGCCCCTACGACATTCTTCCCTGTTGTTGCATTGCTTTGTTGGAGATTTTAGGGTAAGTGGCATTAGTGGGCAGTGGCTGATGTCAATCGCGGCAGTCTGCAATTGCGATATTCGCCTCGCGCGGTAATTTCATGTATCATTGCGTTAGATTCATTGGCAAGACAGGTGGACGCTGGCATGAGCGAGGTTGAGACAGGTGGACTGCCGCCGCTAACGCCCGACAACTTCATAAACCGCGAGTTGAGCACGATCGACTTTCAGAAGCGTGTGTTGGCGCTGGCGGAAGACGAATCGACGCCGCTGCTCGAACGCGTCAAGTTCATCGCCATCGTCGGCAACAACCTAGACGAATTCTTCATGGTGCGGGTTGGCGCCTACTTTCAAAAACAGCAATTCAGCAATCCGCGCACGCGCCCCGATGGCATGGCGCCCATGCAGTTGCTGCAATTGATACACACGGAAGTTTCTGCGCTGATCGCCCGTCAACGGCGGCTGCGGCGCGAAGTCTTCGCCCTGTTGGAGCGTGAGGGCATCCACTTCATCGACACTGACCAGCTCGACCAAAGCGAGCGCGATGCCATCAGTTTCTATTTTCGCGCCGAGGTCTTCCCGTTGTTGACGCCGCTGGCGGTTGACCACGCCAGACCCTTCCCGTTCATCTCGAACCTGAGCCTAAACCTGGGCGTGTATCTGGAGCGCAAAAGCGGCGATAGGAACAACGGCATCGATTTCGCGCGGGTCAAAGTGCCGGTGGATGTGCTGCCTCGCATCGTCAGGCTGGAGAATGTGCTGCGCAACTATACGGGCAATCCACACGATGGCTGTCGCTTCTTGTGGATGGAAGACATCATCGCCGACTACCTGTCCGATTTGTTCCCCGGCATGCAAATCCGCGAAACCTTCCCTTTCCGCATCATTCGCAATGCCGATATAGATTATGAGCACGAATGGGAAGAAGACCTGCTGGATGTCAAATCGATTATCGAACAGGGTGTGCGCGAACGCCGTTTTGGTTCGGTTGTGCGTCTGGGCGTGCCCGAAGTCATCAGCCAGCGCATGCTCAATCGGCTGGCGAGCTCGCTGGAATTGCCCAACACGCAAGAGGTCTTCCGCATCGATGGCAAGCTGGGCTCGGCCGATCTCTTCGAGTTGTTGCAAGTCGAGCGCGCCGACTTAAAAGACCCGGCCTATGCGCCGCGACTGCCCAAGCCATTCGCCCAATCGGACGACTACTTCGGCGTCATCCGTCAGCAAGATATCATCGTGCACCTGCCCTACGATTCATTCGCGCCGGTCGAAGATTTCTTCAAACACGCCGCTCGCGACCCCAATGTACTGGCGATCAAGACGACACTCTACCGCGTCGGCAAGAATTCGCCGGTCGTCAATGCCCTGATGGAAGCGCGAGAAAACGAAAAACAAGTCACCGTGCTGGTGGAGTTGAAGGCGCGCTTCGACGAAGAGAACAACCTGGAATGGGTCACGGCGCTGGAAGAGAAAGGCGTGCATGTCATTTATGGCGTGGAAGAATTGTCGGTCAAGACTCACGCCAAAATATCGCTGGTGGTGCGCCGAGAACGCGAAGGCTTGCGGCGTTATGTGCATCTGGGCACGGGCAATTATAATGCGACGACCGCGCGCCTGTATGCCGATATCGGCTTGTTCACCTGCAATCCCGAAGTGGCGGACGATGCCTCGCGCTTGTTCAACCGCCTGACCGGGTACGCGCCCAATACACGCTATCAACGGCTGCTGGTTGCGCCCGAATATTTGCACGACAGCCTGCTGGCGCTGATCGACAACGAGATCGCCGTGGCGCGGGCGGGCGGAGATGCGCGGTTGATCTTCAAAATGAACCAGCTGGAAGAAGACCGCGTCATCCAGAAGCTCTACCAGGCATCGCAGGCCGGCGTGAAAATAGACCTCATCGTGCGCGGTTTATGCTGCTTGCGACCCGGCGTGCCAGGCATCAGCGAAAATATCACCGTCAAGAGCATCGTCGGCCGCTATCTGGAACACAGCCGCATCTATTATTTTCGCAATGCGCCCCAAGAGCAGCAGCTTTATATGGGCAGCGCCGATCTGATGCGCCGCAACCTGCTGAACCGCGTCGAAGTCGTCTTCCCGATTTTAGACCCGCGCATCCAGTGGCGTGCCCTGCGCATCTTGCAGACCGACCTGCGCGATATCAAAAACTCCTGGATCCTGCGCAGCGACTGCACTTATCAGCGGCTGTGGCAGCCAAGCGACCAGACGGCGTTTGATTCGCATGCCGCCTTCATGAAAGATAGCTTCGGGGTTTGCGAGACGCCCGATTAGCTATGGCGCAACACCGACTATTGGCTGCCCGCAGCGCTAGATGTCGATAGACTGGCTGTGCGCATTGACGCTGATGCTGTAGCTGCCGGCTTCAAAAGCGCCGTCCAGTTGGATCGTGTCTTGGTAGGGGCGCAAGATCATCGGGCAGACCATGTCGACAGGCAGTTCGCGGTAGACTTCCACCTGGATCGCGTTGTCCTCGCGCGACTGCGCCACATGCACGGGCAGCTCGCAGCCATCGGGGTGTTCGCCCGATACATCCAGCGTGATCTGCGTGGGATCGCTTTCGGCCACGCTGACATCAACGCGGAAGATATGGGTCATGACTTTTTCGGTTTCGCGCACTTCGTCCCCCTTGCTCGGTTGGGTAGGTTTTGCGGCGGGAGCCGTCTGCTGGCCGATCGGCGTTTCCGCTCCAAGCAGCCCCAGCAAGCCCAATGCCAGCAGCAGCAGCGCCAACAGAATGTCTACTCGTATCACAACCGTCTCCGCTTGAACCGCCGCTACATTATCCTGTACGCAAAGCCATGCCCAACAGTTTCACGCCAGCGCATGCCACTCGTCAGCCTGCAGTTGCCAAACAGCCGGCGCAGCCTGTGTGTCGTCCCATTCGGTCGGATGTGGCAGCAGCGCCAGGAAGTGCGTCTCGCCAGCGAAAGGTTGCTTCAACATGTCCAGCAGGGCAGCCTCTCCGCGTTGGGGATGCGCCAGAATCAGCAGCTTGTTGGGCGCCGCGCCGATGTTCAGCCGATTGACCGCCCGCAGCGCGCCGGCCTTTTCGCGTGTGAAATCAATGGCGGCAAACCACAAGGCCTCGGCCACGAATTGAAATGTTTGAGGCTGGCGTCGGCCTGTTTCGGCTTTGTCCATGCGGCAGACGCAGATATCAGCGGGCAGGTCATCCGCGCCAAAAATAGTCCGCCAGTCATGTGAATAGCAATGGAAGACGCGCGCGCTTTCGTCTGCGCAGCCCGCCAGCAATTGCGCCGCCAGCGCCTTGACAAAAACGCGTTCACGCGCCCTTGCCAGCGCCGCGGCCGATGTGCCCATGACCAGCGCTCGCAATGCATCGTGATAACTGGTGTCCAGGCCGCGCTTGATGTCCATACCGCGATTATACTGAATGCCGGCCGCGTGGAGGCGCTGAAAACCGCGCTATAATGTGGAGCGAAACGCACTCCGCAGGCGCTTGAAGGATATGGTTTGAGAGCGCGAATTTATGAGAAGTCTGCCACCCGCTGATTACGCAAGGCTGCCCAAGCTGGACGCGCCGGCCGGCTATATCTGCGTCATTCGAGATGTTGACAACGACAGCTTCCGCATTGATGGCGCGGACCAGCCCGCGGACCTTGTTGAGCAGGCGTTGGCTGTCGCTGCTGGCGACTTTGGCATTGAACTCCTGTCTATCCTCGAAACGGAAGATCTCGCTGCCAGCGCAGCCGAACTCTACGAAACCCATCACGCGGAGTTGAGCGGCGAATGGCTCGAGCTGGATGCCTATCAGTTGCAGGAGTTGCGCTGGTCCATCTTGCGGATTGACGACTACGCCAGTCACTATCTCGCAGCGCAGCGCGTCTCATCAAGCGGGCCGCCAGCCAAGGACAGGTCCCCCGACGAAGCAGCGGTCGCATCCAGTCGCCGGCGTCTTGGAGCCTATCCTCGGCCGTCGCGGCGCATGAAGCCAGGACCCACCGCCTACAAACATTATGGTCCGCGTGCGCTCAACCGGCATCGCCGCCGAGAGATGGAGCGACCGGCAGCGAATGAACCGGTTTCCTGGCGGCAGTCGCTCTCGGACAAATTTGACGATTTCTTTCACAATCATC
>DAOUJB010000386.1:0-4409 GCA_034423155.1 Anaerolineae bacterium
AAGCGGCTATGGACAGCATGACTCGCTCGCTGGCGCGGGCATTGGCACCACAGATTCGCGTGCTTTCGGTGTCGCCGGGCTGGGTCAATGGCGAATATGCCCAGCGCATGCCACGAGCGCTGATCGCCGAGCAAGAGGACAAAACGCCGCTGGGACGGATCGCCGAAGCGGAAGATGTGGCCGAGGCGGTGTTTGCGGCGGTCGCTCACCTGCGCTTCAGCACCGGCGACATCATCCCCGTCGATGGCGGGCGTCCATTGGGTTAGAAGTGAGGGAACTGCGATGCGAATGCTGATCGCGCTGTTGATATGGCTTGTCGGGGCGGGCATCGTCCATGCTCACGGCACAGAAGACCACGAAGGCGATGAGTCAGAAGCTCCCGTGATAGCCGCGGTAGATGTGCCTGAGCATCCCACTTATCACGAGCATGTGCGCGCCATCATCGAAGCGAATTGCGTCGCCTGTCACAGCGATGGGCAAATCGCCGGCTATGCGCCGTTGACATCGCCAGAGGATGTCGTGCTGGCCGCCGAAGATATCGAATTTCATGTAATTCATAAGTATATGCCGCCCTGGCCGCCTTCGCGCGAGGGTCTGCCGCTACACAACGACCGCAGCCTGTCCGACGCCGATATCGCGCTGATCGCGGCCTGGGTGGATGATGGCGCAGCGCTGGGCGATCCCGAGTCTTATTTGCCCGCGGCGACAGACGGATTCCTCATCCCCGAGATCCGCGCCGACCTGGTCTTGCAGCTGGACGAGCCGTATACGCCCGCCGAAGACCTTCTCGACGATTATCGCTGCTTCGCCTTGCCGCTGGATATCAGCGAGCCGATGTATATCACGGGTTATGAATTCCTGCCCGGCAGCGCAGAGATGGCGCATCATGCCATATTTTATGTCTTTGACGCGGCTAGCGGGCGGGCGATCCAGCAGCGTGAAGCCGCCGATGACGAGCCAGGCTGGCCCTGTTATGGCGGTGCCGGCATCAGCGGTCGCCACGATTCTTTTGGTGGCTGGGTGCCGGGCATTATGCCCCTGCGCTTCCCGGCTGGCACGGGTTATCGCATCGAAAGCGGGCAGCAAATCGT
Organism: Anaerolineae bacterium; assembly: GCA_034423155.1. Taxonomy (GTDB): domain Bacteria; phylum Chloroflexota; class Anaerolineae; order Aggregatilineales; family Phototrophicaceae; genus UBA6055. The sequence continues at coordinate 1,092 of DAOUJB010000386.1, forward strand.
CTTGCAAATGCACTACAACTTGTCTATCAGCCGACAGCCCGACCAGAGCCAAATCATCCTGGAATTGGAATCGGCCGATAGCGAGCTCGCCGAAATCATGGTTTTGTCCATGAGCGCTCCTGTCGAAATCCCTTGCCCGAGCGGCGTAGCAGGACCACAATGCGACCGTCAAGCAGCCATTGAGCGAGTCGCCGAACTCTATGGCGAAGACGCGCGTCACACGCCCGATTATCTGCTGAGAACATGCGGACAAAGACTGGCGCATTATGCCGAGAACAGCGGCGAAGCAGCCAGCGGATCTTGCGATATGATCGCCCGCGGTTCGCTCACCATTTTTGCCGCGCTGGGGCACATGCACGAGCTGGGCAGCAGCTTCCGCCTGGAATTGAATCCGGGCGCTGACGATCCGCTGCTGCTGCTCGATATCCCGCGCTGGGATTTCCATTGGCAAGGCAACTACCAGTTCGCCGAAGCGATTCGCGTGGAGCGCGGCGATGTCTTGCGCATGACCTGCACCTGGGACAATTCTATGTCTGACGAGCCGCGTTATGTGGTTTGGGGCGAAGGCACGAGCGACGAAATGTGCTTCGGCAGCATGATGGCGCTGCGCAACTAGCCAGTACTTACGGCTCTGCCACCGTTTGAGTCAGTTTCTGGTTGTAGTCCAACATCGTCGACTGCCTCTTGACGGCGTACAAAATAAATCGCGCCCCTCGAGCAAACGCCGCAGCAGATCGCGCAAGGCATCCAACTCGCCCATCGCGGCAAACAAGTCGCCCTTGGGGACAGCGGACAACCGGCTGTTCGCAAAGCGATGCGTCGAGGCGACTTGGCCCTCCGCCCCAAAATGCCCAACGCGGAATCGACGGGAGGCGCGGCGTCGCCCCGCCAGACTCGCCACCCCAAATTTTGACATTCCAGTATCAATTCGATAGCATCCAAATATATTGTCTCTAGCGGCAACTGACGTGTCGAAAAATACGATAATCGGGTACTATCACCCATATTGAAAGCTGACATGCAGTTATGCGCAAAGGACATAGAGCGAGACAGAGCGTTTCGTTCGAGAAAGCGCCGCCTACTAGAGAAAGGGAATGCTTCAATGTTCAACTCAAAAGACCGACAGATTTTGCATTGGCTGGCTTTGCCAAGTTGCCCCATCCCGTCTTGGGTCATCATGTTGCTGGCTCTTGCCGCTCTGCTGGCGCTGGCCGCACCGGCGGCGCAGGCGGCTGGCTGCACCGCTTACGATACCCGGCACGGCGAATCCGATGAGAATGTGATACAAAAACAGGTCGGTTCCTACTATGTCATGGTACCCGATAGCAATTTCCTCACCGGCGACCATAAGATCTATATTGATGACAAATGCGATGTGCCTCCGACAATAAGTAAGTACGTACGCGAGGAAACGGGGTTCAGCCCAGGCAGGGCATTTGCCAAGAACGGGCGGAAGGCGATGGAGATCTGCGAACTCAACATGGATCAAACGATTGCCGAGGTCATGCGGGTGGTAGGGGGAGACTTACGCTACACACATTTCTACTGCGAAGTCGGAGAACGTCCGGGTCCCAGGCGGCAGCGGCGGGAGCATCTGTTTACAACCGTATACAACGGAGAAGACACGAAAGGCGCGCTTGCCCAGTGCCGGGCGTATAGTCGTGGATACCCCAAACACTCGCGACCGAACTATGTCGAACTGACGGAGTACAAGCATCACTGGATTTGCTATCGCACCTGGAGGGTAAACAACCGCTATCTCAGGCGGGTCGGTGCCTAGTGGCGGCGACACAAAACGCTAAAGAAAGCTGACGTTCTATCGCAAGCAAAGGAGACAGCGCGGGACGCATTTATGCTCGCGGGAAAGCGCCGCCAGCTAGATTGCCAACCGCGCGGGAGGATTGGATCAATGTTGAACTCTGAAGGACACCGTAATCTGGATTGGCTGGCTTTGCCGTGCTGTCCCATCCCATCTTGGGTCATCATGTTGCTGGCTATTGCCGCTCTGCTGGCGCTGCCCATACCGGCGGCGCTGGCGGCTGGCTGCACCGCTTTCGAAGTCCGTTTCGGCAAACCTGATGAGAATGGGATATCAAAAGAGATCGGTTCCTATTATGTCATGGTTCCCGATAGCAATTTCCTCACCGGCGTCCATAAGATCTATATTGATGAGAAATGCGATGCGCCTCCGGAAGAAAGTGACCCCGACTACGGTGATGACGAGTTATTCAGCCCAGGCTCGGCATTTGCCAAGAACGGGCGGAAGGCGATGGAGATCTGCGAACGCAACATGGATCAAACGGTTGCCGAGGTCATGCGGGTGTTAGGGTCGGACTTTCGCTACACATATTTCTACTGCGAAGTCGGAGAACGCAAGGGTCCCGAGCGGCAACGGCGGGAGCATCTGTTTACAACCAATTACAACGGAGAAGACGCGAAAGGCGCGCTTGCCAAGTGCCGGGCGAATACTCGTGGTTACCCCAAACACGCGCGACCGAACCATGCTGAACCAGCGTACGACAAACACTGGAGTTGCTATCGCACCTGGAGGGTAAACAACCGCTATCTCAGGCGGGTCGGTGCCTAGCGGCGGGTCAGCGCGAACTGCCAGTCAACTTAAGTCAGAAATCCCGCTCTACCAGATAACGCAAACCGCGGACTCGGCGATTGAACTGACTTTGGCTCAGTAGCTCGGGGAATAAGTCGCTATAGTTGGCGCGAATATAACCCAAATACTGGCTCTCGGATGGAAAGGGGATGAATTCCGCTGCCAGCATCAAAGTCATTGTCTCGCTATAGCTGAACCGAGGTTTGCGTCCAACTCGACCAGCCAAGATCTGGCATCCTTCCTCAAGATACCAGTCGTCAACGATAACAAAGAAGCGCTCGCCTCTAATCGCCGAACAAGTTCATCATGTAGTCGGTCGACATGCCCTGCTCTTCCAGGTGCGCTTTCAGCTTGCGGCGGGCATCGTGAATCAGCTTATAGAGCGCGTTGCGGTTGCTGCCCATGCGCTGGGCCAGCACATCCATGGGCACGCCTTTCAGCGCCACAGCCACCAGCGCCTGATACTGCCGCTCGGTCAGCGCCTCACGCAGCGCCAGCTCGATCTTCTGCAGCACGTCATCGCGTTCGGCAGCTCGTTCGGGCGTGGGCGCAGACGGGCTGGTCAAGCGGGCGCGGCCCGGCAGCAGCTCGCCATCGGCGGTCAGTTGGTCGAGGCTGAAATCTTTGTAACGAGCGCGGCGCAGATCGCTTATAGCCAGGCGGATGGCGATTTTGGTCGCCCAGGTGGTAAAGCGGCTTTCTCCGCGGAA
>DAOUJB010000387.1:0-10491 GCA_034423155.1 Anaerolineae bacterium
GGACATTGGCGCTGCATCGGACCCTTTCGTGGCGGACGCGTCGTCACGGTCGCGGGACATCCCAGCGAGATCGGCACTTTCTATTTTGGCGCTTGCGCTGGCGGCGTATGGAAGACCGACGATGCCGGGCAATACTGGCGCAATATCTCCGATGGCTATTTCAAAACTGGCTCGGTCGGCGCGCTGGCGGTGAGCCAGGTCGATCCCAATATCATCTACGCCGGCCTGGGCGAAGCGACCATCCGCATCGATGTTTCGCATGGCGATGGCGTCTACAAGTCCAGCGATGGCGGGCGCAGCTGGCGGCATTGTGGCTTGGGCGATACGCGGCATATCGGCAAGCTGCGCATCCATCCGCAGGACCCCGAGACGGTCTTTGTGGCGGCGCTGGGGCACGCTTTCGGACGCAACGAACAGCGCGGCGTCTTTCGTTCGAGGGATGGCGGCAAAAGCTGGCAGCGCGTGCTCTTCGTCAGCGACAAAGCAGGCGCGGTCGACCTCAGCATCGACCAAAACAATCCGCGCATTCTATATGCCTCGATCTGGGAGGCGCGGCGCGACTTCCACACCATCCAGAGCGGCGGCGAAGACAGCGGCATCTGGCGTTCGCTGGATGGCGGTGATAGCTGGCACAACATCTCGAGCCAGCCCGGTCTGCCCGGCGGCATCTTGGGCAAGATCGGCATCGCTGCCTCGCCTGCGCAGCCCGGACGCGTCTATGCTTTGATCGAGCACGAGCAGCAGCAGGGCATGTACCGCTCCGATGATTACGGCGACAGTTGGACATTCACAGCGCGCAATTTTGATATCACCTCGCGCAGCTGGTATTACATGCATCTAACCGCCTGCCCGGCCGACGCCGACACCGTTTGGGTCAACAACCTGCGCTTGTGGAAGTCGCTAGACGCTGGCAAGACATTCAGCCAGGTTGGCACGCCCCACGGCGACAATCACGACTTGTGGATCGACCCCCGCAACCCCCTGCGCATGGTGCAAGGCAACGATGGCGGCGCCTGCGTGTCATTGAATGGCGGCGCGAGCTGGTCGAGCATCTTCAATCAGCCGACCGCGCAGTTCTATCGCCTCTGCACAGACAACCGCGAGCCTTACCATGTTTATGGCACGCAGCAAGACAACAGTTCCATCGCCGTGCCCAGCCGCAGCAGCAAAAGCTCCATCTTGTGGCAAGACTGCTTCATCGCTGGCACAGGCGAAAGCGGCTTCATCGCCACCAAGCCGGATGATGACAATATCGTCGTGGTTGGCGCCATCGGCAGTTCGCCAGGCGGCGGCAATGCCCTGCAGCGCTATGACCACGCCAGCAAACAACTGCGCCTGGTGACGACAGTGCCCGTGCAGAGCTTTGGCGAGGCAGCCAGCGGTCTGCAGCAGCGCTTCGCCTGGACTTATCCGATCCTGTTTTCGCCTTTTGCGCCGCACGATCTGTATATTGGCGGCGACCGCATCTACAAATCCAGCGACGAAGGCGGCAGTTGGCAGGCGATCAGCCCGGATCTGACGCGAGCCGACCCCGCCACCCTGGTCGTGAGCGGCGGACCCATCAACCGCGATGTGGGCGCTGCCGAAGTCTATGCGACAGTGACGGCGCTGGCCGCGTCGCTGCATGAAGAAGGCCTGCTGTGGGCGGGCAGCGATGATGGCTTGCTGCATATCACGCGGGACGATGGCGCAGCATGGCAGGAAATCACGCCGCCGCAGTTGCCGGAGTGGTCCTATGTGCATTGCATCGAGGCATCGCCGCATGACCCCGCCAGCGCCTATTTTGCCGCCATGCGCTACAAGCTGGACGATTATTCGCCCTACCTGTTCAAGACGAGCGACTACGGTCAGAGTTGGCAGCGCATTGATGCCGGCATCCCCCGCGATGACTTCACACGCGTCATCCGCTGCGACCCTGAGCGCGCAGGTCTGCTCTACGCCGGGACAGAGACGGGTATGTACATCTCCTTCAACGATGGCGAAAGCTGGCAGCCGTTGCAGTTGGACTTGCCGGCGACGCCCGTTTATGACCTGGCGCTCAAACGCGGCGATTTGATCGCGGCTACGCACGGACGCGCCTTCTGGATATTCGATGATGTATCGCGCTTGCACCAGGCTGACGCGGGAACGGGCAACCGCCTGCTTACACCGCGCCCGACCCAACGCCTGCTGGAGAGCATTGATGCGCGCCGGCTCATCGATCAGCCAGGCAAGACTTATATGAGCTCGACAGGCATATCGGCCGCCTACGCGCATCGTAAAACGCCGGAAAATGCGGTGGAACGGCGCTTCCTGGACTCGGGCGAAAACCGGCCGCGCGGCCTGCTACTGACCTATTGGCTGGACGCGCAACCAACAGCGCCGATCTCGCTGCGCATAGACGACGCGGACGGTGTGCTGCTGCGCGAATTCACTTCGCTCGACCCCGAAAGGGAAAATGGCAAGAAAAAGCCTGACAACGAGCTGCGCATAACGGCGCAGGCGGGCTGGAATCGCTTTGTCTGGGATATGCGCCTGCCCTGGTCGCCCAAGCTGGACGGCGATGATCCGCAGTTCGAGCAGATGCCCGGACCGACCGTCGTGCCGGGCGATTATCAGGCGACATTGACCGTTGGCGACTGGTCGCAGACTCAGCCGATAACGCTGCTGAAAGACGCGACGGGCAGCGCAAGCCAAGCGGAGCTAAACGCGCAATTCGACCTGCTGCTGCAGATTCACGATACCTATAGCAAAGCCACGCGCGCAGTCAACAAGCTGCGGCGTCTGCGCAGGCAACTGGATGCCCTGGCCACGCGCGAAGACTCGCCGCCCAGCAGAGAAGGCAAGGACCCGGCGGCATTGCGCGAGACGCTGCTGGAAATCGAGCGCAGCCTCTTCATCCCCGATCTGCCGGCTGGCTGGGCAGGGCGGGTCAACCAAGGCGGCGACCTGCTGCGGCGGCTGGCCGGTCTGCCGGCGGCGGTGTCGCTGGGCGAGTTCGCTCCCACCGCCCAAGCCTATGCCGTATACGAACAGCTGGCTGCCGACATCGCCGATCAACTGGCGCGGCTGGAATCTGTAGAAGCTGGCGCGTTGGCAGATTTGCAAGCGCAACTGCTGGAGCAGGGCATATCGGCGGTGGGCTGACCAAAGTAATTTAGCGTTTCCCCGACACTTCTCAGGGGGCAAGCGGGCGAGTCACTGACTCGCCCCTACGCGTAGTTGTTGCGTGGCGACCAATGGAGGTCGTTTAGGACCGCGGCATGTAATCCAGCCAGCTATCGTAGATTTCGATGCTGTCGCTGTTGTCAGCGCGCAGTTGCTCTTGCAGGTCGCTGAGCTCGGTTTGGCGGGCGCGTTCTCGTTGCGAAGCTTGGTCAGGCCCAGTGCGTTCTTCTTTATGCCGCACTTGCAAGATGTGAAAACCAAACTCGCTTTCGACCGGGCCAACCAGCGCGCCGATTTCCGCGCTTTCGATCGCTTCGCGGAAGGGACGCACATAATTGCCGATGAAACTTTCGCCCAGCTCGCCGCCGCGCATGCCGCTGCCGCTGTCGATAGAGATGGCGCGTGCCAGCGCTGCAAAGCTCTCGCCAGCCTGTAATGCCTCCAGCGCCGCGATTGCCTCAGCTTCGTCATCGACCAGGATATGACGGACATCCGCATAGATCAGCGGCGCGTCATCGGGCAGGAGCGCTTCTCTCAGCAGGTTTTCCAGGGCAGTGTGCGCGAAGTATTGATCGTAGGTTTCGCTGTTGACGCCGGCACGGTCGAAGTAACCGCGATAATCGCGTCGAGTCTGCTCGAAGCTATCGCGGACTTCGTCGGCGCTCTGCGTCGGTTCGATAACGGTTGGCTGCGGAGTGATGGTCGGCGGGCCCGTGGGCGCTGCCGTGGCATCGGGGTCGGTCGTCGGCGTGGGCTGGGGCGTGTTGGTGGGCGTGGGCGAAACGAAGGGCGTCGGCGTGATCGTCGGTTCGGGCGTGGCGGTCGCTTCAACGCCAATTAGAGCCACAGCCGTGGGGTCGAAGCCGAAATATGCCTCGACCGCGCTTTGGATGGCGGCATCATCGACAGCCAGACCGCGCGCAGCCGCATCGGCAGCCAGCAGCCGGTCGTCGACCAGGTCGTTTATGACGCGCAAGCCCAATTGATCGGGCACATTGGCTTCGTTGATCCAGGTGCGGTACGGCTCTTGCTGAGCCAACTGTTGCATATCAAGGCCAGAATTTTCTATCTGGTTCAGTTGCAGCAGCAGGCGATTGCGCTCAAACAGATAGGCTTGGCGGAATTCGGCGACGCTGATCGGCTCGCCATTGACTTGGGCGACCGCCTGGTTGGGGATGATCAGCTGCTCCAGGACAAAGGCACCCAGAACCAGCAGCGCCAGCACGATGCCAGCAATGAGGCTGCCTTGGATGACGCGCCGCTGCCATAAGGCTTCTTGCTCGGCGCGGCTCCTGTATTCCGATCCTTGCTGTTCGGTCGCGGGGCTGCCTTCAGCCGAAGTTTGCCGGCGGCGTCTGCGTTTGGGTGCGCCGGTGGTCTGCGCGCGTTTGGACATAGGGCTGCGGGCTCCTCAAGCGGTCAATCGGCGGCGACATACGGCAGCAGCGCCAGGTGTCGGGCCCGTTTGATCTCGCGCGCAAGTTGGCGTTGGCAGCGCGCGCAATTGCCCGTCTGTCGGCGCGGCTTAATCTTGCCGCTCTCGTTGATGAATCGCGACAAAATGTCGATGTCTTTGTAATTGAAGCAGCGCCCTTTGGGGCAATAGCTGCTTTTGCCACGCCGGCGACCGCGTCTGCGACCTTGATAGCCGCGGCGGCGAGGTGGCCTGGAGCTCGACTGTCTTTGGCCAGGTCGGGTATTTTCGCTCACGGGGGATTGCCTCCTGCTAGGGACGATTAATTGCGCTCGCCTGCCTTGACTTCGCCTTCGTCACGCACCAACAGATAGCGCAAGACAGAGTCAAACAGCTTTAGCTCGGTTTCCAGTTCATCAATATGGTCGGGATTGATAGCCGCACGGATGAAAACATAGTGGCCTTCGCGCTGACCATCGATCTGATAAGCCAGCCGGCGGCGGCCAAATATCTTGCGGTCGACGCTCTTGACGACCCCGTTTTCGCCCAGCTCAATGAAACTGATGACTTGGTCAATCGCTTGGTTGACTTCTTCGTCAGAGGGCAAAATGCGGACGATAAAAGTGACTTCGTAATCTCGCATGCGAGTTCCTTTCCTCGGGTTGCAGCCCCAAACCTGTTTCGCCTGGAGCGGAAAGCGCAGATTCAATTGTGACGCAGCAGTGTACAGCACTCCCTAGTCTCTGACAATGGCGGCTTTCTTGCCCGGCTGCTGGGCAATCGACAAGCGCGAACTGGCGATGCACAGCGCCACGATCAACCAGAACCAGGTGATGGAAGACTGAAAGTCCAGGCGGAAATAATACAGATCGGCTACAGAGTTCACCAGCGCAGTCAGCAGCGCGGCATGGTAGCCCAAATGAATGGCGGCAAAACCCGGCGAATCCTTGACAAAGCGCCAGGCGCGCCACCCGTAAACGAATACGCCGGCCATCGCCAGCAAATAGATCAGCACGCCGACCAGCCCAATCTGGTTGGCCATGATCAGGTACAAATTGGCGACATCGGTATAGATGTCGATATCTGGCGTGCCGGTGAAGCCGACGCCGACCAGGGGATAGCGGCTGATCAAACGCAGCGAGTCGCTGGATTCGCCGATGCGCATCTGCACAGCCAGGTCTTCCCCCGCGAAGCCCTGACGCAACCTTTCGACATAAGCCTGAGTCTGGGGCAGCAACAAGAAAAGCAGACCGCCCGCCAGCAGCAGCGGCAGCAAGCGCCGATATTGCACCAGCGCGATCGCCAGCAAGCCAATCGCCAGCGCCACGAATGAAGCCCGCGAATTCGTGAGCAGCAGCGCCAGGAAGATCGCCGCGCACACCAGTCGCGTCAGCCAGCGCGAGCGCAAGACCGGCTGCCGGGCAAACAGCTGCGGCGCGATCATCAAGGCGGCGCTCGCCAATATGCCGCCCAGCGCGTTGGGGTCTACCCAGGTGCCGATGGCGCGCTCGCCCAGCGCCGGGTTGTCTTCGATATAGCGAATGACCCCACCATCTGGATAACCGATGCGCGAGAGCCGCACCAGCAGCGCCTCGGCCAGGTTATCAGGAGCTGCGTACAAGGCGACCGCCAACATAGCCTGCGCCCCCGCCAGCAGCAAAACCACCAGCACCAGCCGCCGCAGCATGAAACGGTCGCGCAGCAAGTCGACAAGAATGAACACCAGAGAAATGCTCAACAGCGTCTCGGCGAATTGGCGTATGGCGGTCGAGGTGGGCGGCGCATGACGCAATCCCAAGGCAAAGGCGAAGATCAGCCACATCACATAGATTGCGATCATGGCTTGGGGCGGCGCCAGTCGCAGGCCCGCGCGCTCGCCACGCATCCAGCGCATCACATACACCAGCAAGAAGCCAGCGAAAGCCAGGTCGAGCAGAGTCGGCGTCAGCGCGATTTTGACCGGAAAGACGCCAAATGGCAGCAGCATCAGCGTGGCGATGATGGCATAGAGCGCGGCGCGCAACTCGGTGATGACATACAAGCCGGCCAGTACGCCGAACAACGCAGCCATGGCCAGCAGCGGTCCCAGCACAGCGATCAACCAGCCCAGCCCCGTGCCTACGATGCCGATGCCCAAGCCGACCGCCAGCGCATATTGCCGGCGCTCCAACTGGCTGATCCAAATCTGCATTGCCGTGGCAGCGCGCACCGGCTATCTCCGTTTCAACCAAGCCAAGGCCAGCATGCCCAGGCACAGCCAGGTCAGCGCGCTGATGGCTGCGCCCAGCGCATAAGAAGCCGGCGCGAATGTCAAAGTGACAGTGTGCTGCCCGGCCGGGATTTCCAGCGCCATCAAGGCGGCATAAGCGCGGATGATTTTGATGGGTTCGTCGTTCAGACGCGCTTGCCAGCCGACATAATCCGGCAGCGATACCGACAGGATGGCGTTGTCTGGCGTATCGACCTCGATGACGATTTCTTCTGGCGCGAAACTGATGACTGTCGCCTGTCCGCTGGCGACCGCGGGCAAAGGCCGCTCGGGGGCGCTGTGCATGACGATTTTCTCGCGCTCATGAAAGCGGATATCGCCCATATACTCCATCATCCACTCGTTGTTGTTGGCGACTGCCACATCGGTCATCAGGAAAACGAAGGGTCGCGGATCGGTCAGTTCGTGCAGATAAATCGCCCCCAGGCTGTCGTGCCCCTCGCCGACGATTTGCGTGGGCACCGACAACTGCGGCTTTTCGCTGAAGACATATTTGACCGCGAACACTTCCCAAGCCAGCGGATTTTCGACATAGTCAATGAAGACCAGCCTGCCCACCCAATTCAGGAATAGCGGGCTGATGCCGCGCATATCCATCACGCCATACAGGCTGCCGTTGTTTTCGCGCAGACCACGAAAACCATCGACGCGGAAAGGTTGCCCGCCGTTGCTGTCGTCCAATACCTGCTGGACGAGTCTGGGCGGCTGCATGCTCAGCTGTTCGTGGTGGGGCTTGTCGTCGAAATTAGCGGGGTGATCCATATTGACGGCGAAGAGCTCAAAGACGATCAACGCAACGGTTGCCACCTGGAATGCGGCGAGCCTAGGCGCATCGGCGAAGCGCAAAAGCACGAAATATGCCGCTGCTGCCACAATCGCACTGCGCGCCGCGATCTCCACAAAGCCGCCCCAAACCCGCGAGTCCAGGGTCCAGGCAATCAAGACCGCCAGCGCAATCGCCGCCAGCAGACAGGTGAAACCCAGCCAATAGTGCAGAGTCCGCATCCGCTGGGCGCGATTGGGCAAGCTGGCAAAAGCCGCCACGCCCAGCCCCGCCAGCGTAGCCAGGCTATAGGCGACCACCACCGCCGCGCGCTCTTGGCCGCGGAAGTAGCGCAAACCCGGCACAAAGTTGTAAGTGAAGTCGAAGAGCACGCCCTTGTCGCCCAGACTGTGCAGCAAGCCCAAGAGCGCCACAGCCAGCCAAAAGCGACTCTCTCGCGGTCGCTGACGCAAGGCTATAAAAATGAAAAACAGCGCCGGTAGCCCTACATACAGCGGCGACCACTGGCTGACCGAACCCGGAAAGACAAATTGCGCAATATCCTGGAAGGGGAAGCCGTGCCCTTTGGCAGCGAAGCCCAGGCCGCTGCGCGATGTGTATCGCAAATATTCCAAGCCCGGCAGCATGGTCACCGCTGTCAGCCCAAAACTAACCACCGCGAAGAGCCCCAAGCTGAGCAGGAATCGCCGCCAGCCCAGCCGCAGCGCAAAACAGCGATAAGCCAGATAAGCAGCGCTCAAATAGGTGAGGAAGAAGCTCGTCTGTGGATGGCCCGCCAGCCACGACACGCCCAGACCGACCCCCGCCAAAGCCAGATAATGTGGCGAGAACGAAGCGGCGCGCGTGGCTTCCAATATGCCCAGCCCAATCAGCGGAAACCAGATCGCGGCTTCCAAGACCGCCAGTTGCAGCGGTGGATAGCCTGTCATATAGCCGCCATAGCCGATGACCAGCGCGGCAATCAGCGCTGCCAGGGGACTGTGGGCGTCGTCTCGCGTCAGTCGCCGCACAAATGCGTACATCAGCAGCGTGCCCAGCAGCACATGCAAGGTCATCTCCAGCTGCAGCGAATTGTAATTCCAACCGCCCAGGTGGTAGCTCAGCCCGATGGTCAGCCAGCGCGGCGGATAGAAGACCGCGGCCTGCGTATCGGCGATGAAAGGCAAGCCGCCGTTGTTATATGGATTCCACAGCGGGATCTGCCCCTGCGTCATGCGCTGATATTGATAGCCGCCAAACGCGACGAACTGCCCGCTGAAGTCGCCTTTTGCCAGCGAAGCTTGGTCGTCTGCGACCGGCGTGAACAGACGCCAAAAGAAAAAGAGCCACAGCACGACCAGCGCGCCGATCGCTGGTGCATCCGCGTTTCGGAGCAGCCGCCGCAATCCGCTCATCGCGCGCTGCCAATCACTTCGCGGTAGAACTCGGCGGTTTCACTTGCGATCAGATCCCAGTCGAAGCGCCGCCGCAGCGCCTTCGCCCCGTCTCGCAGTTGGCAAAGCCGCCCATCATCCGCCAGCAGCGCCTGAATGCCTTGCGCGATAGCTTCGGCAGATCGCGGCGCTACCAGCCACAAATTATCGCCATGTTGAAAAGCTGGCACTTCGAAGGCGGGTTGCGTGGTGAGAATGGCGCAACCCTGGGCGATGGCGGCCATCAAGCTGCTGCGCCGATACGACGCGCCATCGGCAAAGGGCAACGCAAGCAAATCAACCGCTCCTAGCCAGGTGGCCACTTCCGCCTCGTCCAGGTAGCCCGTCCAATGCACCGCATCGCATAAATCCAGTCGTTTGATGTTGGCGTCCAATCGTGAAACATAGTCGGATTCTGCGCCCGCTTCGGGATTGCCGGGCCGCCCGCCGATGAAGACCAGCCGCAAGTCGCGCCCGGACATACGCAGCATAGATATCGCTTCCAGCAGATAGTCGATGCCTTTCAACGCATTGACAAAGCCGAAATGCCCCAGCACAAAGCTTCCAGGCATTGCGCCCAGCATTTGCCGAATCTGCTCGCGCCGCGCCGCCGATGTGGTTTGCGGTCTGATGCTGCTGCCGATGGGGATGACGCGCCGCCTTGGCAACGCCTGCAAGTGGGCATCGTCTTCTTGGTTGGTGGTGATAACGCCGGTCGATGCGCGCGCCAAACGCATGACGATCCAGTCACGCAATCGTCCAGCTTTGGGAAACAGATAAGGAAAGCGCAGATCGTGAAAAGTTGTGACAAAAGGCGCGTCGATGAGCCCGGGCAAGAAATGTACCAGCGGCGACATATCATAGGCGGCGGTTTGAAATTGCATGTTGACCACATCGGGCTGGATGCGGCGCACCCAGGCGCGTATGGATGCTGTGCCGCCAAAGCCCCAGCTTTCGACTGTGCTCATCGCAAGCGTTTCATCTCTACAGCCGGCGCGACAAAGCAGCCGTACATCGTGTCCGTGCTGCACAAGCCGTTGTGCCAGCATCTGTGTGAAATCGCCGACGCCGCCGGGCATGGGCGGGTATTCGCCGCTGATCATGCCGATCTTCATGGCCTGGCTTTCAGCCCGCTGCGCAGCACTTTCCAATAGCTCCGCACGCGCTGTTTCCGCAGATCGCGCTTGTGCCCGAGCGCTCCCTTCAGGCTCTCCAATGCCAGCTGCCAGCCGAATTGCGCCAGCAGCAGTGTCCGCAGCAGCGCATAAGCGGCGATGCCATGATGTTTGCGAAAATAACGCAGCTTGCTGGTATGAAAATGGATTTGCGTGTGGTCGGCGGCTTGTTGGCTGGACTGCCCTCCATGATGCGTGATAAACGCCCCGCCGTGATACACCACCCGCCAGCCAGCCGCTTTCGCGCGCCGACAATAATCCAGTTCTTCGGAATACATGGTGTAGGCTTC
>DAOUJB010000388.1:0-23640 GCA_034423155.1 Anaerolineae bacterium
TTGTGCTGCATGACCACGGCGTTGAGGAAGTGCGGCTCGTCCGTGGCTTTCCACAGCTCGCAAGCCGCCAGCAGCGCCTCCATCCAGTGCAGCAGCGTGCCCAGCTTGTAGCGGTGCTCGGGGTCGGTCAGTAGTTCGCGGCTGCCCAGTTCTTCGTGCAGTCCCTGCATGGCGCGCACAACAAGCTGCGCATCCAGCGGCAGGGGCAGCGCCAGGTCTTCGATGTAGCGGGCATAGTCAAAGAAGTCGGGATTGCGCAGGCGGCGGCTGTTGGCGCGGATTTGGTCGCCGGCCCGCGAGCTGGCGATGCCATGATGCAGCGTCGCCATCCGTTGCTGCACATCGGCGCGGCGGCTTGCGCCCAGGTAACGCCGGGCATGCTTGGCGGTCATCAGCGTGTTGATGGTGTAATGCCCGTCGAAGACCGGCAGCACGAAGGAATCGATGGCGTTGCGCCCGATGACCGATTCAGCCAGGAAGCCTTTGCTGCCAACCACCAGCAAGTTCTGCCCGAGCAGCTCGTTGGCGCGCAGCAACAGCCAGGATTTCAACATCACGCCATGAAATTGCAAAAAGCTGCCGGCGCTGAAAGCCAGGGCGCGGTAATAAATGAAATTGAGCACCGAGCCCTGCAGCACCAGGTTGTACATTTGGCGCAGCACATTGCTGAAATTGATGGGATTTTCGTTGAAAATGCGCTTCTTGGATAAATGATCGATGCTGGCGGGGATGGCTTCGTTCAGCAGCTTGACGCCCACATAAGCGCATTGGTATTTGCTGGGCATAGCCATGCGCTGCAAGATTTGCAAGCCGTGCCCGACCTTGCCTAGCAGCCGTCCCGGTCCGTCGATATCAAAGCTGGTCAGCACCATGCGGCTGAGCACATGCGTCTCCAAGCGTTGCCAATTTTTGCAGCTGCTCTGTGGCACGAGGAAGATGGAAAGCGAACGCGGACCGCTGCTGGCCGGGTCGGTCTTGGCGACGATGGTGTGATAATCGGCGTGATAGCTGTTGTTGATCAGCCACTTGCGCCCTTTGATGTGGTAATCGGCGCAGGTCGGGTCAGCGCAGAGCGGCGTGGCGATGGTGCGCGCGGACAGCAGGTCGCTGCCGATCTCTTCTTCTGTCCAGCCCAGGGTGAACAAGCTGTCTTTGAGCTCTTCGGCGATCTCGTCTTCGCCCGCCGCGATGATGGTCATCCAGGCGAGCATGGATGCGCCGGCCGCGATCATCAGGTCGGGTTCGTCGCCATACAGCTCCGTGCCGACTTGCAGGGATTTGTGCATGTTGAAATCGGGCAGCAGCGCATCGTAGAGATGGCGGATCGACCCGCGCAGGTGGTCAAAGTCGACGATGTTGCCGAAATTGGGGTCGGTGACAAACATGCTCGCGCGTCCAAGTCATTCGCCGTGCGAATAGCCGCGCTAGTATAGGCGCAATATGGCGCGCTGTATAGTCCGTTACGCCCGCAGGTCCACACACTTATTGCGCGTAGGGGCGAGGCGGTGACTCGCCCATTTTGACCCCCCTCGGTCCCCATTGCTATGGGGGGAGGTTTTGGCCGCGTGCCATGAGGCAGATTCGTCGTAGGGGCGAGGCAGTGACTCGCCCGTTTTGACCTCCCCTGGTCCCCCCAATGCATTGGGGCGAAATTTGCTGCGAACTGGATCTTGGCTTGTCTCCCCTCCCTGATGCTTCGGGGAGGGGTTGTAATGGTCTTACGATGAGTCTTTGGGAAAGGGGTCAGCGCACATCGGTCTCGCGCGGGACGACATCGCAGGTTTCTTGATACCAGGTCAGCAGACGGTCGCGCAGTTGTGCCAACACCGGCGCATAAGCTGGCTCGTCGATGAGGTTGCGCATCTCGCCAGGGTCGGCGCGCAGGTCATAAAGCTCGTCAGTCTCATACAGCCGGCGCACATATTTATGCGTGTCCGTGCGGCACATGGCGGCTTTGCTGTGGCTGCCGCTTTCGCTTTTTTGCATCTGCGCGCGCGGCCAGTACAGTACAGTCGGGTCGTCGTAAGCCGGGCTTTCTTTCTCTTTGGCCTGCTCTTCTCCATAGCGTCGTCCGCCTTCGCAGAAAACGGCATCGCGCCCTTCGACAGTCTCGTCCGCGATCACGCCCGCCAGCGAACGCCCGAAGTGGTCATAGCCGGGCTCGATACCCGCCCAGTCGTAGGCGGTGGCGGTGAAATCAATGAGCTCGACCAATTGGTCGCGGATGCCGGGCTGGGTGGGTTTGTCCGCCGGCGGCTTGACGATGAGCGGCACGCGCGCCAGGCAGTCTTCAAAGGTGTTCTGCGTCTTTTCCACCAGTCCATAATCGCCGGTGAAATCGCCGTGATCGCTGAAGAAGAAGATGGCGCTGTCGTCATACATGCTGCTGTCTCGCAGCGCCGCCACCACCATACCGAACTGGGCATCGACGCGGGCGCACATGCCATAATAGGTGGCGCGCAGCTCGGTGAAGCGCTCTTCGCTCCAGCCTTGCAGTCCCTGGCGCTGGTAGACGCCTTCCAACAGCGAGGGCTTGCTCGACCAGTCGGGCGTGGGCAGGCGCGGGGGAATGGCATCGCGGTCGATGGCGCTGTACCAAGGGTCTTCCACCCCATACGGCGGGTGCGGATAGCTGATGGGCAGGTAGATGCACAGCGGCTGTCCGGGCGGGGCATTGCGAATCTGCTCGCAGGCGCCATCTACCATCGCCCAGTCATTGTCATAATAGACATCGTCGCCGGGGCTTATGTCCAGTTTGCCAGCGTAGAAGGAATAATAATTGTCGCCTTCGGGATCGCCGCGCCAATCATCTGCGCTGTGCAGGTTGGGTCGCAGCGGACGCGGCGCTTCGTACTTGACATCGCAATAGGCTTCATAGCCATTCTGCCGCGGCACCATGTCACCCTTGCCGCCCCACCAAACGAAATAGCCGTTATCCTTGAGAATTTTCAGCAAAACAGGCTCGTCGGGTTGCAGCATATGGTGCATGGTGCGATGCCCGCGCACATGCGGATACCAGCCGGTCATGAACGAGCAGCGGCTGGGCGTGCAGACTGGGTTTTGGCAGAAGGCGTGGCGAAAAGAGACGGCGTCAGATTCGATGATGCGGTCGAGGTTGGGCGTGACCGCGGCGGGATTTCCCAGATGCGCCATGACATCGCCGCGCCACTGGTCGGGGTTGAAGATGATGATGTGCGGTTGCTGCATAACATGCTCCTATTCCCGGCGTTTCTTAAACTGCCCAGTCTTCAATTGGCAAATCGGGGAGACGCATGAATCCGCGCCTGTCGTGGGTCACGATTGTCAACGCGTTTGCCATAGCGATGGCAGCTATCTGCATATCGGCGACGCCCATCAACTGCCCCCGGTCTCTCAAGAATGCGTGAATGCGGCCATAGACATCTGCTGCTGCATCAGAGAAGGGCAAGCTGGGAAAGTGCGAAAAGAACTTGTCTTGCTCATGCCGATAGCGAGTGGGCGAATGCCTGCGGTACGAACCGGCGTACATCTCCGCTTTGGAAATCGCGCTGATGGCAACACCAGCACTTTGATGCTGCTGCAGCACCCTATCAAGTAGCTGCGGAAATCTTCTGTTGATGCAATAGATGCAGATGTTTGTATCGAGCAGGTATCTCATCCGGCGTCAAAACACATACTTCCAGACACCGTGATCAACTTCTCGCATCACGATGAGCAGCGGATCATCTTTATCGGTGCCAAAGCCCAATTCATCAGCCATCCACACAGGCATGCGGCGGTAGAATTCCAGCTCGACTTCGCGGGGCAACTGCTTCAAACCTTCTCGCGTGAGCGGCAAAGTTTGATTGTGCTCCTCACAGAACGCAAAGAAGTCGGCGTCAGCCTGGCAAGTACCTTGCTGATGAACAGTCCAACTGAGCGCTTTGCGATTGTGCATTGTCGCGCCGCTTTCGATTTCCTAACGCACAATTATCCTAGCGAAAGCTGCACAATCTGTCAAATGGGCGACTCCTGCCGCGTCACAACAATTCTCCTGGCAGCGGGCAGAAGTCGATATCGTAGCCAAAGGCGCGCGGACCGACCACCGCCAGCGCTTCGGGCGTTTTGAGTTCTTTGGGCGCGGGCATGCTCAGCACCGCCACGCGCAATCCATAACGCAGCGACTCGGTGCCGATCGCCTCGCCATCGTCCAGGCTTACGATGGTGATCAAGTCGGGCACGGCGCACAGCACTTCATCGCCCAGCCGCGCGATGAGATTTTCGTTTTGGAAGTCGATTTCTAGTACCTCAGCAACCCCCTTCGGTCCCCCCATCGGGATGCGAGGAGGCGGAACCTTTGATTCCCCTCTCCAACCTGTTGGGGAGGGGTCGGGGGTGGGGTAGATGTCGGGGGGAGGCATCTCGTTGTGGAAGGGCGCGATTTTCAGCTGGCCGCGGGCGAATCCCTGCACAGTCCGCCGTTCGACATCGGTGATCTTGCCAGTGAACAAAATGCGTCCTTTGCAGAGCTTGGCGATCGTCTCGGCTGGTTCGATGCTGCGCGCGCGACAATCCAGCACATTTTCGCCGATGCGCTTCGCCAGGCTGAGCGTGTCGCGGATAATGGTGCGCTTCAAGTCCGCGCCGCTCATCACCGGCATGACCAGCGCCGCGCTGCCGCCCATCTCGATGGTCAAGCTGCGGGCGAAGTCTTCCGCTTGCTTTGCGCTGCCGATGCGCGGGAAGATGGCGATGTTGCCGTGCGTGTCGGCCAGGGCAAAGGGACTCGGCGCGATGCCATAAATCATGAAGGTGTCCATCTGCAGCTCGGGGAAGGCGCGCCCTATGCTGTCGCCATCGACGGCGGGCAAGCCCAACTGCAAGGCGGCCACCAGCGGACCCAGCGCGTTGCCACCGCCGATCTCGCCGATGATGATGGCATATATTTTTTCCCGCAGATGCGCTTCCAGCGCGCGCACGGCACGCATGATCTCGCGCCCTTCTTGCAGCTTCTCGTTGCTGACCGTGGGCGCGCCCATGCCGCCAACCGCGCAGACCAAGGCAGCGTCTGGCACATCGTCGGCGCGGATGATGGGCAGGGGTTTGCCGCTCACGCGCAATTCATTGTCCAGGCGCAGGCGGTTGAGGTAGGTGCTGCCGCCGCCGCCCGTGCCGAGTATGCCCGCGCCGATTGCGATAGCCTGCGTGTCGTTGAGGGTTACGGATTGCATTGTTTCTTTATCTTCTCCATAGAGACACAGAAGTAAGTCCAACAAAGAAATGCAACGAATGGAAGGAACGTCGTAGGGGCGACTCTTGAGTCGCCCAGCCCCTCCCCGTCAGGACGGAGAGGGTAGCCAAAGCGGGCGAGTCGCCGCCTCGCCCCTACGCGCGGTTGTCGGGGGGACAAAAGGGGGGTGATTATCGGGCTCATGCAAAGCGCTCTTCCACCGGCACATATTCGACATCGTAGCCAAAGTAGCGCGGGTGAGCCAATTTCAGCGCCGCCGGCTCTCGCCATTGTGGCGCGCAGGGGAAGGCGATCACCGCCACGCGCATGCCATAACGCAGCGCCTCGGTCGTGATGGGCTCGCCCGTTTCATTATCCAGCACAGCGATCAGATCAGGCACTGTCGCCGCGAACTCGCCGTCAATGCGCGCCGCCAGGTGTTCGTTCTGGAAGTCCAGCAGCAGTTCGCGCCCGGAAAAGTCGCCCGTACCTTGCATGATGGCAGCGCCCCGGTTCCAGCCGCCTTCGATGCGCCGATCGACATCGGTGATCTTGCCGCGAAACAGCAAGAAGCCGTCCACCGCCGCTCGCACCGCATCGACTGGATTGGCTTCGGCGCGACGGGCATTGCGCACCGTCCGCCCGATATCTTCCGCCAGCGTGATCGTGCCGTGGATGGACGCTTCTTTCAGCTGGCGCACGGTGGCGGAATAGAGCGCGATCATGCCCTCCGCGCCCATGTGCACGACGCAACTGCGGGCGAAAGTCTCGACCCAGTGGTTGTTGATCGTGTCCATCAGCAGCACATTGCCGCGCTCGTCTGACATGGCGAAAGGGCTGGCGGTGATGCCATGCGCGGTGAAAATGGTCATCTGGATTTCGGGGAAAGCTCTGCCCATGCCATCGCAGTCGACCATGGGGATGCGCAGCCGCGCCGCGACATAGATGGGCATGACGGAATTGAGCCCGCCCGCCTCGATGCTCATGGTGCCGCGGGGTTCGCGTCCGGAATAGCGCCCCAATGCCTTGAAAGCGCGGATCATATCATCGCCGGCTGGCAGCTTTTCCACGATGACGATGGGCGCGCCCATGCCAGCGGCCGGCACGATCAGGTCATCGTCGTCCAGTTCATCCAGCGTGTATAGCTCTACCGGGCCATACTGGCGGATGGCTTCGCGGGCCATGAGCTTGCCGACATAGGGGTCGCCGCCGCCGCCCGTGCCCAGCACCGCCGCGCCCAGGGCTATGTCTTCGACCGCCGCTTCGTCAATGATGCGCATGTTGTCGTTATCCTTCTATTCATCTCAAGTTTCGCGTAGGGGCGAGGCGATGACTCGCCCAACCCCTCCCCCAGCCCCTCCCCGACGAGTCAGGGAGGGGAGTCAAGGTATGTGCCTCCCCCTGACTCGTCGGGGGGACCGAGGGGGGTGATTATCGGAATCAACCATAGCGCTCTTCCACCGGCACATAGTCCGTCTCATAGCCGAAGTAGCCCGGTCCCACCAGCTCCAGCCCTTTGGGTGTGCGCCATTTTTCCGCGCAGGGGATGGCGATGATGGCCACGCGGAAGCCATAACGCAACCCTTCGGTGGTGATTGGCTCGCCCGTATCGACATCCAACACCGCCAGCAGGTCGGGCACGGTCACTTTGAATTCGCCATTGATGCGCGCGGCCAGATGCTCGTTTTGGAAGCTGAGCTGGAGGCGTTGCCCGGCGTATTCGTCGATGCCTTCGATATGCGCATCGCCTTTGGCAAAGCCGGCTTCGGTGCGGCGTTCGACATCGCCAATTTTGCCTTTGAAGATGAGGAATCCGCCCACAGCCCTGCGGATGGTTTCCACGGGTTCGTCTTCTTCGAGTCGGGCGCGGCGCACCACCTTGCCGATCTCTTCCGCCAGCGTGATCGTGCCGGGGATGGCGGCTTCACGAAGCTGGGCGGCGGTGGCGGCGTACAAGGCGATCATCGCCATCGCGCCCATATTCACCGTGACGCTGCGCGCGAAGGTCTCCGTCCACAGGTTGCTGATCGTCTCCATCAGCACCGTGTTGCCGCGTTCGTCGGACATGGCGAAGGGCGTGGAGGAGATGCCGTGGATGGTATGCGTGACCATCTGCAGCTCGGGGAAAGCCCGCCCCATGCCATCGCAGTCGACCATGGGCACGCCCAGCCGCGCCGCCAGGTAAATGGGCACGACCGAGTTCAGTCCGCCGGCTTCAATGCTCATGGTGGCGCGCACGGGTTTGCCGATGTATTTGCCCACCGACAGGAAGGCGTTGACGATATCGTCGCCGTTGGGCATTTTCTCGACCATGACGGTGGGCGCGCCCATCATGGCGGTTGGCACGACCAGGTCATCGTCAGCCAGCTCGTCCAGCGTATAGAGCTGCACGGGACCATAATCGCGGATGGCTTGCCGCGCCATCAGCTTGCCGATGTAGGGATCGCCGCCGCCGCCCGTGCCGAGGACCGCCGCGCCCAGAGCCAGGTCTTCCAATACCGCTTCGTCTATGATGCGCATGCAATGTGATCCTTTTCCCAAGTTTCTCGTAGGGGCGAGACTTGCCTCACCCAACCCCTCCCCCAGCCCCTCCCCGTCAGGACGGAGAGGGTAGCCAAAGCCTGCCTCCCCCCGACCCGACGGGGGGACTGAGGGGGGTCAAATCAGCCACCCACCAGATCGCCGATGGCTTTGACCATGATGCGCGTGGCATTGCCGGGCAGGTAGGCCAGGGGCACTTCTTCGACATCGACGATTTCGATGCTGCTGGCGGCCGCGCCGGCATTGACAGCTCGCTCGCTGGCTTCGGCTTTGGCTTGGTCGAGCGCGTCTTCGCGGTTCATCTCCGCCAGCGAAAAGATGCGGTCGCATTCGCCGCCGACCTGGGCGATGGCCGCGCCGATGGCATTGGCGACCGGGAAGTGGTCGGGTTTGATGATCTCGCTCGCGCCTTCGATATCGCCAGTGACCAGGATGCTGCCGCCGCCGACCACGATGACCGGCACGGGCGTGGCGCTGGTTTTCATGCGGTCGACTGCGATGGCGATCATCTCCATGATGCGCGCCTGCACCGCCGCGACCAGGTCGGCATCCAGCCCGCTGACCGCGCCCACATCGCCGATGGACTCCGTGCCGCCAGCGACGATGACATCGGTGGCAGTCAGCGTATCGCCGCCGAAGACCAAAGCCTTGCTGGTGAGCTCATAGCCGACG
Organism: Anaerolineae bacterium; assembly: GCA_034423155.1. Taxonomy (GTDB): domain Bacteria; phylum Chloroflexota; class Anaerolineae; order Aggregatilineales; family Phototrophicaceae; genus UBA6055. The sequence continues at coordinate 8,402 of DAOUJB010000388.1, forward strand.
CTCTGCGGTCCGACTTTGATACCCCCCTCGGTCCCCCCGTCGGGTCGGGGGGAGGTTACGAGACTGCCGCCGCCCAAGCCGATGGAATAGGTATCGGGCATGCGGAAGTTGGTGCGCACGCCGCCGATATCGACAGCCAGCGCCGCGGGCCGCGGGAAGCCATGCTGCAAGACGCCGATGTCGGTTGTCGTGCCGCCCACATCGACCACGATGGCATCGCGCAAGCCGCTGAGAAAGGCCGCGCCGCGCATGCTGTTGGTCGGTCCGCTGGCGAAAGTCAGCACGGGGTATTCTTTGGCGAAGTCGGCATTCATCAGCGTGCCGTCATTTTGGCTGATATAGAAAGGTGCGCGGATCTGCAGCTCGTCCAGCGCCGCTTTGAAGCCGTCCACGGTGCGCGCCGCCAAGCCGCGCAGGCAACTATTCATGATGGCGGCGTTCTCGCGTTCCAGCAGCCCGATGCGCCCGATTTCGCTGCTCAGCGTGATATTGGCATCGGGGATGGCTTCGCGCACGATGTCCGCCGTCTGTTCTTCGAATGTGGAATTGACCGGCGAAAATACGGAAGAAATGGCGATGGCATCCAAGCCGGCATCGCGGATCTTGGCGGCGATAGCGCGCACTTCGTCGGGCTGGTAGGCGCTGATCTCGCGCCCGTCGAATTCGTGCCCGCCATGCGCCAAATGCGCTTCTCCGCCGACCAGGTCGCGCAGGTCGCCGGGCCAATCGACCATGGGCGGCAGACAGACCGTGGCCGGCAAACCCAGGCGGATGCAGGCGGTGGGGGTCAGCCGCTTGCGCTCGACGACCGCGTTGGTGAAGTGGGTCGTGCCGATCATAACGCCGTCGATGGCAGCCGTGTCTATGCCCGAATCGGCGATGACGCTGCGCATGGCTTTGGCGATGCCCTCCGATACATTGGCGGTGGTGGGCGTTTTGGTCGAACTGACGACTGTCGTGCCATCCATCAAGACGGCGTCGGTGTTCGTGCCGCCGACATCAATTCCGATTCTCATGTGTGCGTTCTCCTTATGCCTGTCAAATTCATCAAGCGGATGCCGATTGCATGGCTCGCCATTCCGCCATGGTCTTGTTGCCCTTGCTCTTGTTGCAATGCGTACATAGCAACTGCAAGTTTTCGATGTGGTCGCTGCCGCCTTTGCTGCGCGGCAAGATGTGGTCGACTTCCATGACCTTGAACGGGAAATGTACCTCGCAGCCGTTGCAGACGCCTTCCTGCTCGCCATAGAGGCGGTGCTTGTGGGTGCGGTAGTTGGGCAGCTTGCCTAGGTCGGTGCGCAGCGGCGGGTCGTCGCGGACGATTGCGCCGTCCCAAAGATGCCCGCGATCGTCGCGGATGCGCTGATCCACCAGCTTGACCGCCAACGACGACAGGTCGATGCCAGCCCACTGGCGATTCAAGCGGTCAGCGGCGACCAGGGTGGTGGCACAGCCGCAAAAGGGGTCGAAGACCAGGTCGTCTTCGTTGCTGGAGATTTTGATGACGCGCTCCATCATCGCCAGCCGCTTCTGCGTGGGAAAGCCCAGGTATTCTTTGCTGCCCGCGCTGTAATTGGTGAAGCCGATGGGCTCGAGAATCAGGTTTTGCGGCGGCATGCCGGCATCGGCGGCAGCGTAGCGCTTGAGCCCAGGCCATTTGCCGCGTTTGGGATGATGAATCAAGCCCGCCGCGTCCAATGCGTCCAGCCGCTCATGCACGCCTTTGATACTGCGATAGCCGGGAATGAAATGCTCTTCAATGTATTTTGCATAAGTGCCCGTCTTCGGCGCTGCCCAATGTCGCCCTCTTTTTGAAACATCATATCCACGCCAAGGGACCCCCGACTCTCCGTCTGAGGCTTTTGCTCCCGTCAAATCTGCGCTGCGATAGCGTCCGCGCTCATCCTGGCTGGGATAGGCTTTCTTCAGCGATTCGGGCGAGCGGGGCTGCCTTACATCATTCCAGGTTGCCGTGTCCGACTTGACATAATAAAGGATGTGATCGCAGATGCGACCATAGCGGCCGGGGTCGTTATGCGATGTAGCGCGCCGCCAGATGATATGGTTGCGATAATGCTTCGCGCCAAAAATGGCGTCCATCAGCAGCTTGAGATAGTGGCTGGCCGTGTCATCGCAGTGCAGGTAAATGCTGCCCGTGTCTTTCAGGATCCGCCGCATCTCAATCAGGCGCACCGCCATCATAATCAGGTAGCTCATCATGCTCTTGCCATGCGTCTGCCGCGCCGCGTCGATGACGGCATAAGCGGCTGGGCTGCGCTCGGCCAGTTCGCCGTGTTCATAGACATCAATATCGGAGAGCGTCCAGGTGTCTTTGAAGGCGGCGCCGGCCGCTTGACTGCCGATGGGCGCGGCGTAATCCTCGTTGCTGTTGAAAGGCGGGTCGAGGTAGATGAGGTCGATGCAGCCGCTGTTGATGCCGCGCATGACGGGCAGGTTGTCGCCCGTCCAGACCGTGCCGCTGGCGAAGTTGGCTTGGGTCATAGGGAGCTGCTATATCTATTCGGCTTCGGACGGAGGCAGCAGCTTGACTCCCGCCTCGTTGAGCCGTTTCGCAAATTCGTCGTCAGTCAGCTTTTCTTCCAGCATAATCCGTTCTTTGTAGGCTTCATACTCTTCTCTGACGCGAGCCTTCATCGCTTCCCGCGAAACTTTACCAGCATTTTGCAGCAAGGGCATCTCATTCAGTTGGCCAATGAACTGGTCGAGCTTCTTCACCCAGTCCGCCATATACATCGGCTTCTGATCGACAACTTGCAACTCCGCAAACGCCAGGAATTGCTCGACCAGCAGGTTCAGCCGTTTCAACTCAATAGCTTCCAGGTAATTCTTGGCAATGTAGGCATCGCGCACTGTCATAGTATCGCGCTTCCAGGTCGTCAAGCCCATGTTCAGCTTGTCGCTGCCGACCCGCTTCAAAATCAGTTCGGCGGCGGTATGCCCATGAATCGCATAATGGAATTTATTCTGCACCGTGCCAAAAAACTTTTTCGCCACCGGGTTGCTGGATTGATAGTCGATGCTCGTGGCGAAGACATCAAGGACTTTGCGATAGAAGTTGTATTCCGAACTGCGGATATTGCGAATCCGCTGTTCCAGTTCGTCAAAGTAATTTGAGCCGCCATGCGCCAGCCGGTCATCGTCCATGACGAATCCCTTGACGATGAGCTCGCGCAGCTGCCTCGTCGCCCAGATGCGAAACTGCGTACCGCGATAGGAATTGACGCGATAGCCGACTGAGATGATCATGTCGAGATTGTAGTGAATTACCTGTCTTGATACCTTGCGAGATCCCTCTCGTCGAACTTGTAAGAAATACTTACAAGTTGGGTCGACCTGCAGTTCGCCAGTTTCATAAATTTTGCCGATATGCAATGTAATGTTCTGCGTGGTTACTTGAAACAACTCCGCCATGTCCCGCTGGCTCAGCCAGACGCTCTCATCTTCATACAAGACTTCCAGACGGGTTTCGCCGTCGGCCGTCTCATAGAGCAGTATCTGATTCTCGTTCGCCATATCGTATACTCCGACTTTGCATGCAGCGCCAGGATAGCATATATGTTCGGATTATGCTATCCCCCAGGCCGCAAGCCAATCACCCCGCCCGGCAGCGGACGAAACGCCACATCGTAGCCAAATGCGCCGGGTCCCACGACTTCCAGCGCAATCTCGCTTTTTAATTGCGGCGGCGCAGGCACGGCAATCACCGCGGCACGCGTACCATAACGCAGCAGCTCGGTGGTCACAGGTTCGCCTTCTTCTTCGGTGACGATGCAGATCAAATCGGGCGTGGTCACCGCCACCGCGCCATCCACCCGCGCGATCAACATTTCGTTCTGAAACTCGATCTCTAATCTTCCCCCCGACTCATGGTGAGAATTCGGGCGGGTCACCGCCTCGCCCCTACGCGGTCGCGAATCTGTGGCGAGCGGCGTTATCGACACATGCCCGCGCGCGAATCCTTTCGTCGTGCGCCGATGCACATCGTTGATCTTGCCGCGGAAGAGCACCTGTCCGTCCAGCACATCGGCAACCACTTGCGGCACATCGCGCTTCTGTCGCTGCGCCTCGATGACCCGGCCGCCCAGGTGATGCGCCAGGCTCATGGTGTGATGCACGCCCGAAGCTTTGAGCTGCGCGCCGGTCATGATTGTGCCGACCAAACCAGCGCGCGCGCCCATGCTGACGGCGATATTGCGCGCCATCTTCTCCGCCCACAAGTCGCTGACGGCGGCTGGCACGACTGCGGCATTGTCGGCGGCATCGACCATGGCCAGCGGGGCGGCGGTGGCAGCGCTGTCGAAGAGGAATGACGACATCTGAATCTCGGGGAATGCCCGGCCCATGCTGTCGCTGTCGACCGTGGGGATGCCCGCCTGCAAGCCACAGATCAGCGGCTGCATGGAATTTGCGCCACCGATCTCGGCGATGGCGACGGCGTCGAACCTGCGCCCGATATGCGCTTCCAACAGGCGCAGCGCCCGCAGCATCTCTGTGCCTTCGGGCAGCTTCTCGATGCTGACTGTCGGCGCGCCGATATTGCCAGCCACGCAGACCAGCGCCTCGTCAGCCAGCTGCAGGGGATCGACCAGGCGCTGCGGACCGTGCTGGCGAATGACCGATGCCAGGTGCAAGCCGCCCAGATAGGGATTGCCGCCGCCGCCCGTGCCCAATATGCCCGCGCCGATCGCGATGGGGCGGATGTCTTCCAGCGTTACTTCACGCAGCATCATGCCACCCTTCTACGCGCGGTAGTTGTAGGGGCGATACTTGTATCGCCCATTTCCTTGGTTCATTTTGTTCTTAATGGGCGAGGCAAGCCTCGCCCCTACAGGAAATCGTTCTTTAGAGAATCTTTGCTTGCAACCCTCTGCGTCTCTGTGGCAATGACAACGCATGCTACCCATCCACATGCAGATGACAGGCGACAGCATGCCGCGGCTCGATCGTCAGCAGGGGCGGGGGCAGCGTCTCGCATTGGTCGAGCTTTTGCGCATGACAGCGCGGCGCGAATGGACAGCCCTGCCCGCTCGCCAGCGTGAGGTCGCCCGTCAGGATGATCTCCTCGCGCTGCATATCCGGGTCTGGCTCGGGGATGGCCGAAATCAGCGCTTGCGTATACGGATGTTTGGGCTGCTCGAAGATGACATCGGTGGCGGCGACTTCGACGATTTTGCCCAGGTAGAGCAGCGCCACTTCGTCGCACATATAGCGCACCACGCCCAGGTCATGCGAAATGAAGAGATAAGTCAGGTCGAACTGGTCTTGCAGGTCTTGCAGCAAGTTGAGGATCTGTGCCTGCACCGAGACATCCAGCGCCGAGGTCGGCTCGTCCAGCACCAGCAGGCGCGGTTGCACAGCCAGGGCGCGCGCGATGCCGATTCGCTGCTGCTGCCCGCCGCTGAACTCGTGCGGATAGCGGTAATAATGCTCTTCTTTTAAGCCGACCACATGCATCAGTTCCAGGACGCGGTCGCGGGCTGCCTCTCCTTTTAGACGCTCGTGTATCCAAAGCGGCTCGCCGATGATCTGCCCGACGGTCATGCGTCCGTTCAGCGATGCGGCCGGCGCCTGGTAGATCATCTGGATTTCGCTGCGCAGCCGCCGCAGGTCGCGCGCTTTGATATGCGTGATATCCGCGCCAGCATAACGAATGCTGCCAGCTGTCGGCTCCAGCAGGCGCAAGATGCACTTGCCGATGGTGGTTTTGCCGCTGCCGCTTTCGCCCACCAGCCCCAGCGTTTTGCCATGCTGCAGCGCGAAGCTGACATCGTCCACCGCGCGGAAATCATCCAGTTGACGATTGAGCAAGCCGCCGCGCACCGGGAAGTATTTTTTCAGGTTGTCGACTTCCAGCAGGGCAGTCATGGGAAGAACCTCCTGCCCCCCATCCTCCGGCCCCTTGCCCCCATAAAGAGGGAAGGGGAGACAAACTCAGGGCTTGGAATTAGCACGCTCATCCCTCCGCCTCGTACAAATAACAACTCGCAGTGTGCAATTCGCCGACTGTTGTGGGTTGCGGCACGCGCTCGCTGCAGATCGACATGGCCTGCTGGCAGCGCGGATGAAAGCGGCAGCCGCTGGGCGGATCGATCAAGTTGGGGATCAGGCCCGGGATGCCTGCCAGACCGCCACGCGCGACTTCTTTTTGTGGCACGGCAGCGATCAAGCCGCGCGTATACGGATGTTTGGGATTGCGGAAAAGCTCGCGCACCGGCGCTTCTTCGATGACCCGCCCCGCGTACATGACAGCGACACGCTCGCAGCTGCGCGCCACGACGCCGAGATTGTGCGTGATCAGCAGCACAGTCAAGCCCAGCTGCGAAACCAGCGAGCGGATCAAACGCAGGATCTGCGCTTGAATGGTCACATCCAGCGCCGTGGTCGGCTCATCGGCGATCAGCAGGTCGGGGTCGCCCGCCAGCGCCATAGCGATGAGCACGCGTTGGCGCATGCCGCCGCTGAACTGGTGCGGGTAATCGAAAATGCGCCGGTCGCCATCGGGGATGCCGGTCAGGCGCATCAGTTCGACTGCGCGTTCATGCGCATCTTTGCGAAGCTGTCGCGCCGATGGAACAAAGCCACGCCAGCGCCCCGGCACTTTTTTGCCGCCCGCCCGCTGATACAAGACGGCATCCACCAGCTGCTCGCGGATGGTGAAGAGCGGATTGAGGTTGGTCACGGGATCCTGGAAGATCATGCCCAGGTGGCGCGCGCGAAAAGCTTCCATGTCGCTTTCGGACTTGTCGAGGATGTCTTCGCCATTGAATTGCACGCGCCCGGCGGTGATGCGCCCCGGCGGCATGGGGATCAATCGCGGCACAGACAGCGCTGTCATCGACTTGCCACAGCCGGTTTCTCCCACCAAGCCCAGCACATCGCCGCGCCGCATAGACAGGTCGACGCCCGCCAGCACCTTGACCAGCCCGTCGTAGGTATCGAATTCCAGGTGCAGGTTTTCGATGTTCAGCAAATCGGTCATTAGTTGGGTGTAACCCCTTCGGTCCCCCCCCCCGGCGGGTCGAGGGGAGGAGATGCGAACGCGGTCAATTCTAGTCGAGTCCAAATTCCTTCAATATCAATTCAAGTCGATAGGCCGGCAATTGCCTGAACTCCGACCTGGCATCTATCGCTATCAGCAGGATCAGCACGTCGTCAAAGTAATAGACAATACGGAATCCGCCGCTTTTGCCCGATCTGGCAGACCTGTTTCTGATGCGCGCCCAGTGGATGGGGCGGCTTTGAACGCCTTGAAACGGCTTGCCCGGGCGCTCGCCCCGTTCAAGTTGGTCGAGAAAGTCCGCGATATCATCGAAAATCTGTCGATGCTTCTTTGCCAGCTTCTTGACCTGGCGTTCGAAGTCAGCCGAGCGCAGGATCTGCATGCGCGTCTGTTTCCAGTTCCTGCCGCATGGTCTCAAGCCACTCTCTGGCTGGCTTCGTCTTGCCTTCCCGATGCTGGCGCAACCCCCTGCGAATGCTCTCTAGCAACGCTTCGTCTTCGCTATAATCAAAGACGCTGTTTTCTCTGTATTCCGGATACAGATAGTATATCGACCGCACAAGTTCTTGGAATGATTGCTGGCGCGCCCAGTCAACCGTCTCACTGATGTAGCGCTTTACATGATCTGGCAGCCTGCATTCGCCAAACGATACGCGCTCGCTGGCGGAATACTCTCGCTTGTTGCTTTGGTCGGACTGCTTAATGTGGATTTGCCCCCAATACTCAAGCATTTGCGCGTCCTGGTAGATCTCGACACAAAATGGACCGTAGTGATGCTTGTCGAACTCGTAGTAATTCGCCGGCAACTCGCGTTCAAACTCTTGCCCAACCAGAAACGCCACCTTTTGCAGATGCACTGGATTCAGCGGATGCTTGCCCGCGGCAGCGATAATTGCCAGCAATATCTCGTGGCGGTTCATGCCAAACGCTCCTTCCTGCTCCAGCCTTCAATGGTAGTGTGAAGCGGACTGATATTGTACATCTGTTTAGAACTTCACTCTCTCACGATATTGGGATTCTAACGGACGAGCCGCCGTCTCGCCCCTACGACGAACTCTTGCATTTCATCACCGCCGCGACCGCGGATCGAGCACATCGCGCAAGCCATCGCCAATCAGATTCCAGCTGAAGACCATCAGCCAGATAGCCAAGCCGGGAAAGGTGGCGATCCACCATTCATCGGGGAAGTAACGCCGGCCGTCGTTGATCATCGCGCCCCACTCCGGCGTCGGTGGCTGCGCGCCCAGCCCGATGAATCCCAGCGCGGCGGCTGTCAGCACGGCGAACCCGAAGTCGGTGGTCATTTTGATGATGATGGGCGAAACGGCGTTGGGCAAAATGTGGCGAAAGATGATGCGCGCATGCCCGGCGCCGATGCCATAAGCGGCTTCTACAAAAGGCTCTTCTCGCAGCGAAAGCACCAGACTGCGCGTCAGCCTGGCGAAACCGGGCCACCACACCAGCGAGATGCCGATCATGGCGTTGATGATGCCTTTGCCCAGCGCCGCCGATATGGCAATCGCCAGCACCAGCGCCGGCACCGTCAAGAAAATATCGGTGATGCGCATGAGCAGGTCGTCCAGCCAGCCACCCGCATAGCCAGAGATCGCGCCGATGGTCACGCCGATGGTCGTCGCCAGCAGGATGATGACCGTGCCGACTTGCAGCGCCAAGCCCGTGCCCATCACCACGCGGCTGAAAATGTCGCGGCCGATTTTGTCGGTGCCGAAGAGGTGCTTTTCGCTGGGAGCTTGCAGGCGCTCCAGCACATTGGTCGCGCCGCTGGAATCTTCTGGGAAGGGCGCGATCACGGGTGCGAAGACCGCCACAAACAAGATGAACAGCAGCATCAACAGCCCCAGCATGGACAGGCGGTTGGAACGGAAGCGGTAGAGGCCGCGCGCCAGGTTGTCCCAGCGGGCGGAAATCGCGCCCCTCTTCCCCTTGCTCCTTCCCCCACCAGGGAGCGGAGGGGAGATTTTCGGAGGAGAAGTCCCTCCCTCTTTATGGGGGAGGGGCTTAGGGTGGGGGTGTCCCTCAGCCATAGCGAATCCTCGGGTCCAGGATGCCGTAGACGATATCGGTCAAGATATTAACGACGCTGAAAACGATGCCATAGAGCACGGCGATGCCCATGATGGGCTGGAAGTCGAGGCTGAGCGAGGCTTCGACAGCGTAAAGCCCAAGGCCGGGCCAGTCGAAAATTGTCTCAATGAGGATGGCGCCGGCCATCAGCCAGCCAAAGTTGAGCGAGACGACTGTCACGGTGGCGATGAGCGCGTTGCGCAGCACATATTTGAAGATGATGACGCGGTAGGGGATGCCGATGGCGCGCTCCATACGCACGAAATCTTTTTCTAACGCCTCGACCATGCTGGCGCGGGTGATGCGCGTGATGCTCGCGAAGGCGCCAAAAGACAACACCAGCGCCGGAATGAACAAGTGTCGCAAAGAAACAGCGAAGGTCTCGAAGTCCAGTTGGACCAAGCTGTCGACCAGGAACAAGCCAGTCGTAGCGGGCGGCGGCGCAACCAGCACCGGTAAGCGCTTGCCAATCGGGAACAAGCCCAGGTCGCGGGCGAACCAGGTCTGGAAGATCATCGCCAGCCAAAATGAGGGAAAGCTGACGAAGAAGAGCGAAAGCACCCGCGCCACATGATCGGGCAGGCGGTTGCGATACATGGCGGAGATGACGCCGGCTGGCACGCCCAGCAGCGTGGCGATGATGACAGCGGCCGTGGTCAGCTCCAGCGTGGCGGGCCAAAAAGTACGCAGGTCGCCCAGCACTGCGCGGCGGGTATAGAGCGATTGCCCCCAGTCGCCCTGGAAGAGTCCGCTGATGTAATCGACATATTGGATAGGCAAAGGCTGGTCCAAGCCAAATTCGCGGCGCAGGGCTTCTTTGATTTCTTCGGTGGCGCGTGGTCCGGCCGCCAAGCCCACGGGATCGCCCGGCACGATGCGCGCGATCGCGAAGGTCAATATGCTCAAGCCGATGAGGGTGGGGATGATGAGGGCGACGCGCCGCAGGATGTAGAAGCGGATGTTCATGGGGTGGGGGATGCTTCTGCTTGTGGATTGGGCGCGGCCTCCGCCATTTCCGTTTTGACTTTCGCCAGCAGGTCTTTCAATTCCCATTCAATGTCAGCGCGCGGGTTGCCGGCCAAAGCCCGAATGATGAGCATTTCCGCTTCAACATACATGCCGCAAAGCCAGGCCAATGTCGCCGCGCTGCGGTGCAGGACGCCGCGAGATGGTTCGACATGGATGTCCGCCATCAGGTCGGCGGCGGCTTTTTCTTCCTCGAACGCCTTCTTCATCAGCCGCAGATACTTGTCATGCTCTCCGAGCAGCTTTGCCAGGTCAGCCTCATCAGCGAATTCCATGGCAATCCTGTGCAGCCTCTTTACTTCACGGGCGTTTTGGTTCATATCGCACCATGTAGATAGTCGGTCTTCTGAAATCAGTTGCAATTACTAACGCCGGTACCTTCGCATTCACGGATTCAGCAATCTGCGCGATTCCGTCTTTGATCGCTTGTATGATATCACTTGGGTACCGTGCGTGAGACAGACCTTTGGCTTCCAATCCCATTTCGTGTTGGAACAGATAGTCATCGTCATCATCTGTTGGGCTAAGCCAGAAGTCAAAACCACTCCATATACGAGCGCGTTCAACCACGGTGTAATTCGTAAACGCCAGTATTATCAGGATAGCAATGGCTTCGCCTGCTCGTTCGGCCGCGTTGCGCGAATTTCCAAAGGACCGGCGAATATTTTCCGAATAAGACATCTTCCATTGTATCCGCAAATCAGCCAGCACTTCATCAAAGTTCTGCAGGTCGCAAGAGACCCCAGATGAATGCCCGTGCGGTTCCATGCACATGACAACTGCTTCTTGCATCCGTAAAACCAGAGCGTCTGTTAGAGCTGGAATGTCTGCATTCAAGTCATCCATATCCAATATGACTGTGTCTACCATTCTCGCCTTCTAGTAGGAGTGGTTGGATACGCGCAGTATAGCCTGCGTCTGGCAAATCGGAAGAAGCCTCCCCCCGGCATCCCGAGGGGAGACGCAAACTGATTGCCTAGCACCCGTCCATCCACAAATCCTGGAAGAGCGCTGTTACCTGATAGTAGGGCGAGTAGCGGTAGCCTTTCACGCATTTGTCGATGGCCGTTGAGCTACTCAAGGTGTACATCCACACCGACGGCTGGTCATCGTTGATGAGCGCCTGCGCTTCTTCGTACATCTCTGCTCGCATCTCGGCGTCGCCTGCGGTTCGCGCGCTATCCAACAGCTCGTCCACGCGCTCGTTCTGGTAGAAGCTGCACGAATTGAAGCTGCCCCATTGCCCCGAATGGTATTGGTTGTACAAGTGCGCATCGGGATCAATGAAGGGCGGCGCGGTGTAGATGTTGATAAGGTCTGGACCGGTTTCGGGCGAGGCGCAACTGGCGACCATGTCGGGCCACAGCATGGGAATCATGTTCATCTCGATTCCAATCGCCGCCAGACCTTCCAGAAGGATCAGACCGGGGATCTCTTCGTGAGAGAGTTCGGTTACATACACATAATCCAGCGAGATGCCGCCGTCGGGCCAGGGCGTCTTCGCCAGGTATTCGCGCGCCTTGTCCAGGTCGTAAGTCGCGTAGTCGAGGGTATCAACATATCCAGGGAATGTGTCAGGCGTTGGACCGAACATCAGGCTGACGCCGACTTCCTGCGCCATCGCCATCGCCTCGTAGTTCATTGCATGAGCGATTGCTTTCCGCAGGTTGCTGTCGTTGGTGTATTCGCCCAGATTGTTCATTTTGAGCGTATTCACATAGGTGCCCGGGTGCTCTTCCCAGACATGATCCGGGGAATCGATGATCTTGTCCTTGTCGGCAACATTGACCGTATCCGCAAAGTGCGTTTCACCGGCGAGAATCGAGTTCAGTTGAGTCGCGCCGTCACGCTGGATGATCCATACGAAGCCATCCAGGCGATCTTCGCCGCGCCAGCCGCCCCAGTAGTCGTCTAACGCAATGAACTCGTACAAGTTGCCGATTTCCCAGCGTCCTTGCGTGAAGGGGCCTGAGCCAGCGGCATTGTCCTTGAGGTAGGTCTGCCCCATGTCGTCGCCCAGATTGGCATCGACTAGAGCCGGGTTGACAACGAAGAGTTGGGTCAGCGTGCCGATGAAAGGCGCATAGGGCTGTGTCAGCGTGAATTGAACGGTGTGCTCGTCAAGCGCCTGCGCCGAGTTCTCGTCGGTGATCGTTTCCCAGCGCCAGGTGGGTGGACCAGAGATCGCCATCATGCGGTTGAAGCTGTAGACGACGGCATCGGCGGTGACCGGGCTGCCATCGTGGAAGACGGCGTTGTCGTGCAGGGTGAAAGTCCAGACCGTGGCATCGTCGTTGACGACATAACTCTCTACCAGATTCGGTTCGATGTCGCTGCCCCGAGCGATAAAGAGCGCGTCATACAGGCTGCGCAAGGCGGCGTTGATGGAATAATTCTCGCCGGTGGCCGGGTCGATGTTGTCGATATCTTGATTGCCGCCATAGAGCAGGATATTGTCCTGCGCCATGACGAGCGACGATGCGCCGAGCAACAGACTCAGCGCCAGACATAGAAAAAGCGTGCGTTTGAACATGAGTTTCTCCTTACAATGGTTTCAATGCGCACTCCCGCAAGGCAGGAGTCGTAGCGTGATTGTAGCCGCGCCCCGCGTGTATAGCAATTCGCGCGCTGTGGACTATCTGTTGCGGGGGCAAGGCGCAGGATTGACCTCTCCACTGCCTGGCGTAATCCCCTCATCCCCACTGCTGCCTGTCGCGGCTATTCGCTTTCAAACACCTGCGCAGGCAGCGGCAGCATATTTTCTGGATACGGCGCGGTCAAGCGAGCCAACAAGTCGTCGTTGTACCAGCCGATGTAGATGCTATGCTCGCCCCGGTAGTTCGCGGGCAGGTCAAAGGCATGTCGCGTGATGACAGTCTCGCCTGGTGCGAGGTAACCCACAGGCACAGGCGGCGCAGTGTCCCACTGGCTGAGCAGTTCAAATGTCGCGCCAGCCTGATATGGCTCTGTAAAGACGATTGCGAAGACGCGCCAGTCGCCAGTGATTTCCTGCTCAATTTGCCATTCCAGCTCCAGCAGATGTCCCTGCGTGAAGCGCCAGGCATTCAGTCTGATTTTGTCGCCGAAGACCGTTCCATCCGCTACGGCGCCCGTGTCCAGACGCGGATTGTCTCCGCCAATGAATGCGCCGACGGGCAGCGTAAAGGCTGTCGCGGTTTCGCCCGATTCCAGCGTTGGCATGATGTCGCGCCGATCCGACCAGTTGTACCAGCCGATATGCAGTTGGACAGTCGTAAAGCCGTCAGCATCCGGCGGGATTTGCAGCCGCAGTTCGTCGCGATAGATGGCATTGGGCTGCCACCAGGTCGGCGGCAAACTGCCCCAGCCGGGAAAAGTGTCGATGGTCGCCAGCTTGTGCCCGTCCGCGTTTATCAGCGTGATGAAAAATGCTTGCAGTTCGCTCGATTGCGCCAGGGGCTGCCAATAGAGCGCGACCGGGATTTCATCGCCAGTCGACCAGCGGCGCGGCGGCGGCAACTCATAACCGACCAGGCTGATATCGTCCCAGCGCGCGTAAGTTTTGGTCGCGGTCGCCGGCAGGCTGTCCACAATCGGCGGCAGATCATATTCGGAAATGATATAGACAAATGGCGCGGCGGCGGCAAACGCGAACATGGGCAGTGAAACCAGCAAGGCGGGTATGCGCAGCGCCGTCAAGCCCAGCGCCATCATGATGCTGATGGAGGTGATGAACGGGAAAAGCAGCCGGCCCGTCGTAGCGGTGGTCTGCAGAGTCCACCAGACCAGCATGCCCAGCCCGATCGCCAGCAGCAGCGCCAGGAAGGCCACAGCCGTCATTTGGTATCGCTGTTGCCGATTCTTTGCGAGGTAAAGAATCAGCCCGAAGCCGCTCAGCAGCAGCAGCGCATCCATCAGCTGATAAAATGCTTTGCTCACGAGGATGCTGAACGCTCCGAAAAGCGCCCAATAACTGATGCGCAGTCCTTCGAACTCCTCGACAACCAGACGCGGCAGGGTCATGTGCCGTCCGCCGAAGTTCGCCAGCATCGTGGCCGTGCCAAAAAGCTCGCCATAAAGCTGCAGGTTGCGCGCGAACCACCAGCCAGCCAGCAGCAGCCAAATCAGCAGCATGGCGAGGCCCAGCGTGATGAATCCGCGCCAGTCCCGCGAGCGAAGCAGCAGCCAGCTGCCGGCCAGCGCCACGACGAAACCTGCCACCAGGCCACTCAACTTCGACAGCGATGCCAATGCCACCAGCACAGCAATCAGCAGGCTGCGCCGCGTTTGGAAGCCATCGCGCAGCATCAGCAGCATCTGCCAGGCGATCAGCGCCGTAAACATGGACACCAAATTGTCGTTACTGACTGATGCGCCAATGAAGAGGAACATGGGATTGAACGCGGTCAGAGATGTAGCCAGCAGCGCGAAACGCTTGCTGTTGGGCAGGGTTGTCCGCGCCGATTGATATACCGCTGCCACCGTGATCGCGCTCATGCCCAGGGTCATCAGGCGGATGAGATACAGCGCCAGCGACACGCCATGCAGCTGCGGCGGATAGGGCTGGCGATAGAAAATCTGGTTGCGATTGCCGAGGCGCTGCGGAACGCCGGCGATGACCAGCGGATTCGGCTGAAAATAGTCGTCAAAGTCGGCGGGATTGACCGCACGCCATATCAGGCTGCTCAGGATGTAATAGAGTGGCGGCTGGCTGGCTTCTTGTCCATAGAGGCGCTCGTGGTCGGGGGACTGCACCGGCAGCTCGCCCTGTTCGGCGATCCATTTGACCATGCCGATATGCTGGATGCTGTCCGATGCTTCGAAGTGCGGCGCGGCGTAGATGTACAGCAAGCCGATCACGAAAAAAGCCAGGGGCAGCAGCCAGCCCAGCGGCAGTTTCCAGAATCGGTCGAGGCGTTCAAACAAGAAGCTTCTCCTGACCATGCGCGGAGCCGCGGTTCGCGACAAGTTGTGCAGACTCTGCCGAAGCATTATGCTACGGAAGCAGATATCCGCGACCACGGCCCAACGCCGTTCTTGCCTTCGGCTCGTACACGGATTCCGAATTCGCCAGACCAGCCGGCCTCATTCTTGTAATACGATAGCCTGTCCGTGGTTCCCGCGAGGC
>DAOUJB010000389.1:0-3879 GCA_034423155.1 Anaerolineae bacterium
GCGCAGTTCGCGGAGCAGGCAGTCGCGCAGACTCTCGCCGGCTTCGCATTTGCCGCCCGGGAATTCCCATAATCCGCCCAGCAAGCCATCCAGCGGGCGCTGCGCGATCAGCAGCCGTCGTTGATCATCGCGGATCACGCCGGCGGCGACATGGTAATGCGGCAGTGGCGCGCGCCTGGCACGCACAGGTCGCTGCGCAATCGTGCCCGCCGACCGAGCGCGGCAGTTCTGCCTCAGGGGACAACTCTCGCACAGGGGATTGCGCGGTCGGCAGACCAATTGCCCCAGCTGCATCAGCGCCTGGTTGTAGTCGCCGGCATCTTCAGTGGGCAGCCAATCGCGGGCGATCTGCCACAGCTTGCGTTTGCTGGCGGCTGTTGTAATGTCAGCGTCCATATCCAGCAAGCGCGTGAAAATGCGCATTATGTTGCCATCCAGCACGGGCGCGGCTCGTGCAAAAGCGATGCTGGCGATGGCGCCGGCGGTATATGCGCCGATGCCCGGCAGCTTCTGTAGTTCATCCACCGTCTGGGGCAGCGCGCCATTGTGCTGGCAGACCACGATTTTTGCGGCGCGGTGCAAGTTGCGCGCGCGGCTGTAATAACCCAGCCCCTCCCACAGCTTCAGCACATCATCCAGCGGTTTGGCAGCCAACGCCTCGATGCTGGGGCAGGCGCACAGGAATCGCTGATAATAAGGAATGACCGTCTCCAAGCGCGTCTGCTGGAGCATGATCTCGCTCAGCCATATGTGATACGGTTGCGGGTCGCTGCGCCAGGGCAAGTCTGCGCCATGCTCGGCGAACCAAGCCAGCAGCGCTTCGTTGAAAGGCGCGGGCATGGCGTTAGAGCAAGGAGAGTGCGTGGCGATAGGTGGTCAGCGCCTCGTCCAGTTGTCCCGACCGCATCAGCGCATCACCAAGCACGCGGTGCAGCGCCGGATCATGGCTATGCGGGGGCTGGTCGATCAGCGCGCGCATGTCCATCTCGACCCATTCCAGCCCGGCCGGCGTGCTCAGCAGGGTCTCGTAGACTTCCAGCGCTTCGTCCAGGGCGTCGGCAGCCACCTTGGCGCGGGCAGAATTGATGGCGGCGGCTAAACCGGGCGGCGGCAGCTTGGCAGCGGGCCGCGGCTTTGCTTGCGTTTCGGGCGCTGGCGGCTCTGGGGCTGGCTCGCTAGCGGGTTGTGGGGCGGCTTCTGGCTGGAGTGGCTGACCAGCTTCCAGCGCCGCGAGTCGCTCGGCATACCAGGCTTCCAGCTCGCCGACATCTGCCTGCAGCGCAAAGGCTTGTATCAAGCGGTCGCTCCCGCGAGTTGAAGCGCCTTCTGCCCGTGCAGGCGAATTTTCTTCCGACATGGGCGCCATGGATTTAGTGCGCTGGTCGGCGGCTTCGGGGTCTTCCAAGCCCAGCAGGGCAGCCAGCAGCGCCGATCTGCGTTTGCCGCGCGGGGAATAGAGGCTTTCGTCTTCCAGGTCGTCCAGGCTCTCGTCGTCTTCATAGTCTTCGTTGAAGTCTTCCCCATAATCGGCGGGGGCAGCGCTGTCGTGATGAGTCGTCCGCGGCGAATTGCCGATCTCGGCGGCCAGGTTGTCCAGCCAGGCGAGCGCATCGTCTTCTGGGTTGGCGCGCAAAATGTCGCCGAGACTGAGGCCGGGTTCGGGCGGACGATAGTCGGTGATATCGGGCAGCTCTTCGGGCGCTTCGGCAGCGGCAATTTCGCGCAGCCAGTCGATGGCATCGGGCGGCAAGCCGATCTCGGCATCGGCCCGCAACAGGTCGGTGGGCGTATCGTCATCGGCGGGCGGCTGCACGGGCAAGGAGCGCTGCGTATCGTCCAGCCCGTCCGACCATTCGCCATTCTTTGTGCTTATGTCGTCGGCTGTGCGAGGCGCATCGCCACGCTCTCTCGCCAGCTGCGCCAGCCAAGCCAACAACTCGTCTTGCGACATCGAATCAAAGTCTGGCAATTCTGGCTCGGCAACCATCGTTAGAGGTCAACAACCTTTACACGCGCGCATGCGGGACAAAAATTATAGCGTGGTTTTCCCGCCGCCGCGATTGGAATCGTCCAAATCGCCGTCTTCAAATTCCAGCCAGGCGGGCTTGTCATCGGCGCGCGCTGTCCCGTCGCTGGCAAAATCGAAGTCGTCGTCATCCACGCCCAGCGCATCAAAGTCTACAGACTCGGCATCGTCTTCCAGCGTGATGGCGATGGTCTTTTCGGTGGGCGATTCCAGGTCGAAGTAGTCGTCCCAGTCCAGCCCGACAAAACCCGGATCGTCGGCATCTTGATCGTGGCTCAGGGCGTCCAGTTTGTCGGTTGGCGTGTTGAAATTGAAATAATCGTCAAATGTGAGCTCGTCCAACTGCAAGGCGTCGATGTCTTCGTCGAGGATGTTGACAGGCATGCTGCTTCCCTCGTCAGCCGCTTCATCGCGCAAGTCTTGCAGCCAGGCAGGCGGTTGACTGAAGCGGAAGTAGAGCGTGTCATCGTCTGCGCTTGGCTCGACAGTTGGCATTTGGCCCGTTTCTTCGTCGACGATCTCGCTGAGCCAGTCGAATTCGTCGCCGCCTGCGGATGGGCTGGCGAATTCGTCCGGGTCATCTGCTTGCGCATCATCTTCGCGGTCCAAGCCCGGCAGCGCCACATTCAGCAGCTCGTCGCTGGCATCGGCATTGCTCTGCGTCTCGACGAAGTCGGCCAGCTGCTGCGGGTCGTCCAAGCCCCAGGCACGGGCGCGTTCTGCGGCGGCCTCATCATCACGAGCGTCGGCATCGGGGCGCGGCGCAGCTTCCGCCAGCAGATCATCGCTCAGCCAGTCGACATAGGGATCGTCATCATCGTCTTCGCCCAATTCGGACGACCAACTATCGATC
Source organism: Anaerolineae bacterium (assembly GCA_034423155.1). Taxonomy (GTDB): domain Bacteria; phylum Chloroflexota; class Anaerolineae; order Aggregatilineales; family Phototrophicaceae; genus UBA6055. Next base: position 2,880 of record DAOUJB010000389.1, read on the forward strand.
AAGTCGGCGTTGATTTGGTTGGGGTCGTCCGCTTTTTCGGGGGCGGTCGCGTCTGTCTCCAGCCAGGAATCGGCCGGCGGCGACATCAAGATGTCTTCGTCCAGTTCCAGCCCCGGCCCCTCGTCTGCCTGGTCGACGCTGTCTTCGTCGATATCCAGCCAATCTTCGATGGCGGCGGCATCGATAGGCTGGGTATCGCCAGCATTTTGCAGCAGGCTCTGCAAGCCTTGGTCATCGCCAAACAGGTCAAAAGCGCCGTCTTCGTTTTGATCGATGACCTCGCGCATGGCCGCCGACAGCCAGGGCGCGCCAGAAGACTCGTCCGTTTCGGGCGGCACCACCCACTCGCGGTCGAAGTCTTCCGCATATTCCAGGGAATCGTCTGCGTCATCGTCCGCGCTGCGCTGGATTTCTGCCATCCAATCGCCGCCTTCGTCAGCGCTGTCCAGTTCCGCCAACAAATCAGCCAGCTCGTCATCGAGGTTTTCGTCCGCCGCTGGCTCCCCATCCAGCTGTGTGAGCATGTCATCGAGGCTTTCGGGTTCATCGGTGGGTGGAGTCTGTGGCGGCAGATCGCGCAGTGCCGCAACCGATTCGCCGATCACCAGCTCCGCAAACAATTCTTCGATCTGCGCATCGGACAAGCTGTCGGCTGTGTCGCCGCTGGCTGCGCCCACAAATAGCGGACCCAGGTCGGCAGCATTCACTTGGCCCGCGGGCAATTCTTCCAGCATGACGAGTTCGTCTGGCGCGCGCTCGCCAGTGGCCAGCTGCTGAGCCAGGTAGGGGTCCAGCTCTTGAATGCGCTGCAAGAAGGGCGCGGCGTCCGATGGGCGCTTTTCGGCCAGCCACAACTCGGTGAGGATGCGGTTGGCGTCGATGGCATCGGGCAGTTGCTCGAGGATATCGGCGGCGGCTTCGGCGGCATCCATGCGCTGGCCATTCAGCCACAAGGCACGGGCGCGCAGCAACTGCAAATCCATGCGCTTGGGCTGCCTGC
>DAOUJB010000390.1:0-3604 GCA_034423155.1 Anaerolineae bacterium
GCGACCATCGGCGAGGTCATGCGCGCGCACCCGGTCTTGCCATTTTCGCGCATTCCGGTTTATGGCGAATCCGCCGACGACATCCGCGGCTATGTGCTGCGCCACGAGATTTATAAGCGCGCCGCCGCTGACGAACACGCTGTGCCCCTGCGAGAGATTGCCCGGCAACTGCAAGTCGTTCCCGAGACGAACTCGGTGGCGCAAGTGTTGGACGAATTCATCGCCAAGCAAGACCATATCTTTCTGGTCATCGACGAATATGGGGGCACGGCCGGCTTGATCACGCTGGAAGATGCCGTCGAGACGCTGCTGGGCATCGAGATCCTGGACGAATCGGATCGCGTGGCCGACTTGCGTGCCCTGGCGCGTCGCCGCTATGAAAATCAACAGGCAGCGCCGCCGCCCCTCGACCCGACCGGGGCGGAATGAGCGAAATCCGCCTGTCGCTGCCCAGATACGCCTATAACTTCGACTTGTTGCTGGAGATCGTCAAGCGCATCGCCTATCCAGCGCGCATGCTGGTGCAGGGCGCTGTGCTGTGGCGCTACACCTGCGGGCACCTGTTGGCTTATCATCAAGCGGGCGATGCGATTGTCGTTCGTGGCGATGGACTTGCCGATGTTGATGTGGACGCTATCGCCCGAAAATCCACGCAGGCGTTGGGGCTGAACCGCGATCTCTCGGCATTTTATGCTCACGCCAAGAAAGACGGGCGGCTTTGGCGCGCAATCGAGCCGCTGCTGGGCTTGCCGCTCTTCTGCACGGAAAGTGTCTTCGAGGCGCTGGTCACGCTGGTGATCGAGCAGCACATCAGCTGGAAATCTGCCACGCGGGCACAGCGCACGCTTTTGCAGCAATTTGGCGCGGGCGAGCTTATCGCGGAAGACCGATTTGTTTATGACTTCCCAAGCCCGGCGCAACTGGCGGCAGCCACGCCCAGCCAACTGAAGCCGCTGAAGATCACCGACCGTCGCTGCGCTTTGATCATCGAACTGGCTCGCCGAGTCGATGCCGGCGCGCTCGACTTGGAGGCGATCGCCGGTATGGATGACAGCGCTGCCTGCGAGAGCCTCATGCAGATCAAGGGCGTGGGTGCCTGGACGGCCGGCAATTGTCTGGGCAGAGCATTCGGTCGCTATCCCCTGCTCGCCGAAAACGATGTCGCGCTGCAAGCGGCTGTGCGGGCGTATTTCCATGCTGGAGAAGGCGAGAAAAGCGCCGACATGGTCAGGCAGGCATTGGGCGCGCACGGGAGCTACGCGGGCCTGGCTGGGCACTTTGTGCTGCTGCGCTGGGTGCTCGACCGCTATTCGCCTCAGATGCTCAACTCGTCATAGAGCAGGTCCGGGTTGAGCGAGCGCAAGACTGTGTCTGCGCTTTGCAGAGTCAACGAAGCAGCTGCCACGCCCAGGCGCATGGCTCCATCAATGGGCACGCCGTTGAGAATGCCGAAGATGACCGCGCCAGAGAAGGCATCGCCCGCGCCCGAAGTATCGACGACTTCTGTGTGAATGGCGCGGATATAGCCGCCGCCGCTGCGATCTGCGTAAGCCAAGCCTCGCTCGCCCAAGGTGACTACAGCGATCGTAGCGCCCATATTGACCAGTCGCTGCGCTGTGCCGATAGCTGATTTGCGCTCGGTGGCCGGCTCGTCCAGCGAACACAGCGTCGCCGTTTCACTGGCATTGGGCACGATCAGGAACAGATTCGGGATGTATTTTCGCAAGCGGCGTGCCAGCCGTGGCGATGTGGGGTCGGCACAGACGCGCACCTCGTGCCGTTGCGCCAGCTCGAACAGGGTGTCCAGCGCATCTTCGCTCAGCGTCGCATCGATGACGACCAGCGCGGCATCCTGAAAGAGCCATTCATGCTCCAGCAGATAATCCGAGTCCAGCGCCGCCATGATGTTGAGGTCATCCAGACGCGTGACGCTTTCGGCGGATTGGTAGAGCAGCAGCGACGCAGCTGTGCGCCCGCCAGTTACGCGCAAAACATGGCTGCAATCGATGCCCGCCAGCCGGGAATGAGTAATCAGGTATTGGCTGAGTTCATCATCGGCAACGGTGGACAGCAAGATCGTGTCGATATCGAGGCGCGCCAGATTCTCGGCGATGTTGCGCGCGACGCCGCTGGCCGATGCGTGAATATGCCCCTGTTGGCGCGTGCCCGGTTGCGGCACTTCGATTGTGCGCCCGGCCATTTCCAGCACCGACGAGCCTACTACGAGGACATAATCGCCTTCCATAAACTCGCTCCTGCATCTAGGCTAGCCGGTCGCGCTGGCGGATTCGGGCGCTGGCGGCAAGGTCGGCTGGGCATTGTCCGGCGCAGATTCGACTGGCGGCGCAGCGGGCACTTCCACGCCAAGCGTCGCCGGATTCAGGTCGCTGCTGCCGATTGTCTCGGGATTGGGCGCGTTTTCTGCACAGCGAAATCCCACCCAGCGGTGGAACTCTGCTTCACTTGACGATTGCCTGTGCACAGCGCGACTGAAGAATGGCACACTATTCCACGATCCGCCGCGCAGCACCTTCTGCAAGCCGTTGATGGGACCGGTCGGATCTACAGACAGACCCAACTGCGCCTGCTGCTGATAATAGGTTTCGCTGTAATAGTCGCTCACCCATTCGGCGACATTGCCTGCCAGGTGATACAAGCCGTGCACACTCTTGCCAAATTCGTATTCTGGGCTGGCGACAGGGAAGTGGCTAGGTGTTTCGCGCGACCATTTTGTGTTGGCCAGCGCATTGTCCCAGATATTGCCCCAGGGATAGACGCGGCCATCGTCGGCGCGCGCAGCCCGCTCCCATTCGGCTTCGGTCGGCAGGCGTCTGCCCACCGCTTCGCAATAGGCCCGCGCGCCATGCCAGTTCACGCCATAGACGGGATGCTGCGCCAGGCCCGTATTGATGCTATAGCTGCTGCCATTGAACACGATGGGCGCGTCATCGCTTTCGTTGCGCGTCTGGATGCACAGAAACCCCGGGCAAGCCGACTCATGGGAACCCGCGCCGAAATAGTTGAGGAAAGCGACATATTGCGTGAAACTGACCTCGGTGATTTCCATCAGGAAAGGCTCGACGCGCACCTCGTGTTCCGGGTATGAGTCTTGCGCGTATTGCGCCAGGCAAGTCCCACCGCTATTTTGGCACTCCCGCACAGCTTCGGCGACTTCGGCGGGATTCGTCCCCATCGTGAAGCTGCCGCCGGGGATGGTTGCCGTATCGCTGCGCAAGCGCATCAGCACATCGGGGACGGCGCTGACAGTCTGGATTGTAGGCTGGGGGACGGTTGTTGACAGGCTGGTGGGCACGGCGGTCGCTTGGACTTGCACCGATATGGGTACATTGGTCGGCTCGATTTGCGCCGCGGGGATAGGCGTCGCGGTGATGATGACCACTTGCGGGGCGGGCTCTGCGGGCTGCTGGTTGGGGTCGGGCGTGGCGGTCATAACAACATGCACGACCTGCTGCACGACCTGTGGCTGCGGTGTGGGCAAGAAGTAGGCGGGGAGCGTGCCTTCGGCCATGACAGCCAGCATGACGGTCAAGCCGCAGACCAAGCCGGGGATGAATCCCAAAATGCCCCATTGCCAAGCCGCTCC
>DAOUJB010000391.1:0-2879 GCA_034423155.1 Anaerolineae bacterium
ATGGGATCGGGCGTGCCCAGCCCGGCCGCGTCAAACATGTCCGTGTTGTAATGGATAATCATGTTATTCCATTCACGGGTGATGTAATAGGTGCTGCCATCCCGCCCGGCGAGTCCGGCTGCCAGCGCAGGATGAGAGTCAGCCTCGACTTCCTGCAAAGCCTCTTCTGCGGCGATGAAGTCATCCAGCGGCAGCAAGGCGCCAGAGGCGATCAGTTCGTGTGCGCCTTCAATGGCGATGGCGATCACATCCGTCTGCAACCCGCTGCGGAGGCGCAAGAGGATATTGGTGGTGAACCCCCCCCAGCCTTCAGTGGACGGAATGTACAGGTCTTCCACAGTTACGTTTGGATAGACCTCGTTGAAGCGGGCGATCGCATTGGCGAACACTTCTTGATGCTGGGCACCACCGAAGTTGTAGACGACGATATGATCGGTGATATCTGTCGGGGGCGCCTGCGCCAAAACCGAGCCAAGCGGCAAGCCATAAGCGCTAGCCAGCGCCGTGGCGCCACCCAGCCCGGTGTACTTCATAAACTCTCGACGCGAAATTCTGCCAGACATGGTTATCACTCCTTTGAATCCGTAATTTTGCAGCACGCAGACTATACACCATTTACTAAACTAGGTCAAGACTTTGCTCAAAACTCTAGTATAATTTATCCTGCGCTGACAACTGTTTTAGTATGTGCGCGCCGCTCGCTGGCTGATATGACTGCGTGATACCGGCGAATCGACGCCCTGGTCTGGAAACCGCAGCATTGACAACTGCCATTATTTTAGTAAAATGAGACAAGTTTAGTAAAGGCTGTCAAGACAAAGACTATGGCGCGATCGACCATCACGGATGTGGCCAGGCTGGCCGGCGTATCGCCATCGGCTGTATCCATGTACCTCAACAATCGTCCCGGCATCGGCGTAGAGACGCAGGTGCGGATTGCCGAGGCCATCGACGAATTGGGCTATGTGCCGCGCTCCAACGACGCCAGGCGGAAGTCCAAAGGCTTTATCGGCCTGCTGGTCGAAAAACTGCCCACCCTGCTGACTGGCGATCTCTTCTATGCCGATGTGTCAACCGGCATCCAAAAAGAAGCCGAGCGCTTTGGCTATAGCATGGCGATCAGCGTGGTTGGCGAACCCAGCCCGAGCTTGCCGCGCCTGGTCGCCGAAGATACCGTGGCGGGAATCCTGGCGCTGGGCGGCGGCGATATCACCGACGAGCTGCTGCAGCTCATCGCCAATCGGAGCATGCCGCTGGTCACAGTGGACAATCAGAGCGATTTGCAAGCCGTCAACAGCGTTGTCGTAGATAATTATCGCGGCGCGTATCAAGCGACCCAACACCTGATTGAACTGGGACATCGGCGCATCGGCATCATCCAGGGTCCCAAGAAATACAAGAGCCTCACCGAACGCTTTTACGGTTATGTGAATGCGCTGACCGACGCCGGTTTCGCCATTGACTCCCAGCTTGTCCAGAAGCCCATGTCCAGCGGCTATCCCAACAAAGGCTATCGAGAGATGAAGGCGCTGTTGTCATCCCCCGACCCGCCGACAGCCGTCTTCGCCGTGAGCGATCGTACGGCGCTGGGCGCCATCGCAGCGCTTCGAGAAGCCGGGCTGCAAGTGCCAAGAGACTTCAGCATTGTCGGATTTGACGATATGCCGCCCAATGCCTATCCGCCGCCAGCCTTGACCACCGTCACCAGTGAGCGCATCGCCATCGGGCGCATCGCCATGCAGCGGCTGCATCGCATCATCAAGAACCCGCGCTATGTGCCCATCCAGATCGTCATGCCCTGCCAACTCGTCATCCGCGACAGCAGCGCCCCGCCCCGCAAAACGAATTAGCCGGCATCGTGCAGCAGATCCCTCGCGCCCAGCGGCAGAGTCGGTCGCGCATTGCCGGCATGAATGGCTGCGAAGGCGGCGATCTGCTCTGTCGATAGCTGCAGCGGCGCATCCAGCACCAGCCAGCGCACGATCTCGCTGCAGGGCGGCGTCGTCAGCGAACCCTGATAGGTATAGAATGCGCGCGATTCTGGCAACAAGGCGTCCAGCGCAATGTCGTCTCCTGCCGGCATCGGCTCACCAACTTCGGCGGGCAGGTTGTCGAAGACCGCGGCATAGGCATCATTATGCGCGCCTTCATTCAACATAACGCCGATCACCGCCAGGTTGCCGCTGTTGGCATCTTGATGCACAAAGTGGATTTCCATGGCCGCCGCCGCGCCATCCAGCGTGTGCTCGCTGGGCAAATGGAAGTGGAATTGCAGCAAATGATAGGTGAGGCCGTTGTAGACGATGCGGCTGCCGGCATCGACATTGACCTGGATGGTGTGCCCGTTGTTGAAGATATGGTTGGCTGTCGCGCCGTATTGAAAGTCGATATCCACCAGATCGAGTTCGCTGGACCCGGCGATGTCGATGGGCGATTGGGCAGCGCCTTCTTCGCACAATGCGAAATCGGGCGATAGCTCAGCCCAATGCGCCGGTCCCGTCTCGCCTTCGTATCCCCAGCCGGCTTCATCAGCCAGCGCAGTCAACATCAGCGCGCTTATGCCCAGCGCCAAAACAAGCGGTAACAGCAAAATGAATTGATTCGAGCGCGCCATGACTGCCAACCCTTTCGTCACCTTCAATAGGACTTTCCTGCATTATATGCCAAATGCCAGCGAGAAACGCCAAGCTACATCCAACGCAACGACAACCGCCTAACGCTCTGTCGACAGGCAGCGTCCATCGTCTATAATATGGCGAATTGTCACATGATCTTGCTTGCGCAGACAGCGCTGCGCGGAAGAGGAGCTTCTCATGGCAGAACAAGGATTCACGCCCCCCACCAGCGAATGGTATCACCCCGCGCCGGAGCTGGTCGCC
>DAOUJB010000392.1:0-3850 GCA_034423155.1 Anaerolineae bacterium
CACGCACCGCAACTATTTCAAGCTGCTAGCGGCGGGCATGGCGCTGGTGGTGTATCACGATTTGCTGACGGATAGCTGGGCGCTGCAACGGGTGTATGACTGACGCCCCTGCAGCCTATGATGTCGGCTTCATCTCGCCCAGGGTCCGCTCGCCTTGCTTGATATAGTCCGCTATCGGACTCTCGGCTTATCCGTCCATCGCGTCCAGTTCGGCCTGCTGCTCGGCCGGCATAGACCGCCGGCCGAGCAAATCTCAATATCGGATGCAGGGGATTCCTGAGGATTCGTTACACATCCTCCGGGTCTCGGTAATCTGGGTCACGCACCCAGTGGTCATTCCTGACTGGCAGTCCAGGCGCGCTGGTTGTGATATATCCGCCATACGAGGCTTCTCTTCGGCCCGAGATCCTGATGCAGCAGACCCAGGGTCCATTTCTTTCGTCATCGTAACGGGCGCGGATGCGAATGAGCATCGCATGCTCGTGCAAAGGAAATTGCAGGCTGCCGTCTATTTGCTTCAGACGCACCGGTTTCCCGGGCTTGCGTTGGACCTTCTTGTTGCCTATGCAGGCGGCGGTGGTCGACACTCTCGCGTTGCCTCGTTTCTTTGTGTTTTGTCTGTCATGTTGCAGCCAGCGACCGCCCTCTGGCTTCCAGCTTATGCGGTAACTGTCTGCCGGCGCCTCGGGCGCTTCCCAATAGATACACACTCTCTCCGCGGTCCACTCGTCTTGATTATGGATGGTCCAGCTGTCGTAAATACCGACGACCCTTACTGACGGATGGTAAAAGGTGGTGACTTCCTTGGATGGCGTTTCGCTTTGGGCGGAGATCACCCCCACCGCGAGCATCAGCAGCAGCAGTGTGCTTACAACGATGAGTTTACGATACACTTTTGCCTCCTTTGTCTTGAATGATAGGCGGAATTGTATTCACAAACGGTTGTTTGTCAAGTGTTTTTACTAAAGATGTTGGAGCAATCACCAGATTGGAAATCCCGCAGGCTGACCGCCACGATGATGAAGCCCAGCAGCAGGGCGAACCACTGCGGCGAAATCGCTTTGGATGACGAGGTAGCTTCGGAGGCTGGTCCTCAGGATTATGGCCGCATCTCGCCCAGCGTCCGCTCGCCCTGCCGCACAGTACCCGCCACCGGGCTTTCCATGCGTCCATAGGCATTCCAGATTTTGAAGCCCAGCAGCGCCAGCAGGTCGTCATCTGCCTCAGCCAGGACTTCGGGCGCGGTCGCCAGGGTGAAATTGACCTGCGTGCGGAACTGTGGCGCGACAAAGGTAGTGAGCAAGCCCAGGCGCATCTCGTCGCTGACATTGGCGCCGGTGCCATGCCAGATGCGTCCGTCGAAGAGCATGGCGCTACCGGCCGAGCCTTCGGCGGGAATGCTGACGACATCTTTGTCGCGGTCTTTGTCGGGTCGCTTGCCGGCCAGGTGGCTGCGCGGCACGAGTCTGGTCGCGCCGTTGGCTTCGGTGAAGTCGTTGAGCATCCACATCACATTCACGACTACGGGCGGCGCGATCATGGCTGGCACATCATCGACGCGGTTGGAAAGCTCGCGCGTCAATGAGCCGGCGGGCACGGGGTTGGGGCGTCTGTGAATAGGCTCGGGCATCCACCACTGGTCGGTGTGCAGGTTCATGGCGATGCCGCCGGGCTTGGCGATGTTCGCGCCGAAGCTGGAAAGCAGATAATCCGCGCCCAGCACATGCCCGACCACCGAACGCATCAGCGGCTGCGACAGCATCTCGCGGAAGACGGCACCTTTGTTGATCAAGACCCAGACGCGCTGGTTGACACCGCCAGCCTGCGCAGAAAAAGCTTCTCGGCGGATCTCGCCTTGCTCGTCGGTGAACATGCCCCATTGCTGTTTTGCGCCGCCATCTTCAAATGCCTGCCCGGCTTGCAACTCGGCTTCGGCTTGTTCCAGCAGGCGTTGCCGGGCGCGCGCCAGTTGCTCGGGCTGCAGCGCGTCTTTCACCAGGCAATAGCCAAATTCGTCTATATTCGCTTTTAGGGTGGCGAGGTCGGTGCTTGGTTGTGGCAGTTCGTCATGTGTCCAGTCGAACATGTTGGTCTCCGTCAGAGGATATGAGATTTACAGGCTGCGACCGCTGGCAAGTTCATCGGCACAGTTTCATTTGCAGGGAGTGTACATTAAAGTGCGAGCGTGCAAAAACCGGGCCTGCAATTGTCCGAAGAGTTGAGGAAGTTCTGAGACGGCATAGGATTGCTCTTCGTTCTAAGCGAATTGTGGAATATCCAGGATCGAATCCAACATAAGCAAAACATTCTCGACAATATCTTCGGGTACTCGTGTCATATACTTCGCGTTTCGCACTCGCCAATCCAGCGATTTCAAATGATGCGTGAGAACAACTCCCTTAACATCTAGTTCTTCTGGCAATGGGAAATCGAACTCAAATCGCTTGGCTCGACTGGTGATAGGGCAGCAGAATACTACATTGAGCTTTCTGTTGAAAGAATATGGTGACAGAACCAGCGCGGGGCGATGCCCAGCTTGCTCGCGACCGGCTTGTGGGTCAAGGTGTATCCAAACGACGTCCCCACGCTCGGGAATGTATGCCATTACCACCAGACCTCGTTGCCAACAGGAGGTCCTATGTCCCATTCCCCTTCATCGTAGTCGTCGGGCACGCTGGCGAGCATCTCATCAAGATCGTAGCGCTTTCTTTTGCGAGCCCGCTTGATGCGAATTTCTCCATCTACACACTGTATGTCGACGGCACAACCAAAGTCTAACCCCGCCTCCTCCGCAATCGCCTTCGGGATGCGCAGAGCGCGGCTGTTCCCCCATTTGGACACTGTCGTCAACATTTTTCGCCTCCTGTATATCCAATGTAGATACAGCATACCTTAGTTTCTTGCGATTTGGCAATAGTGCTTGGATTCGCCTTGCGCACAGCCACGCGCTAGAATGCCGCGCATTGTCCATTTTGAAGCTGCTGATACGAGAAAAAATCATGAAAACACGCATTGCATTGATTGGAGCGGGCGGGATGGCGCGCAAGTTTCACCTGCCGCTGATGCTGGAAACCGGCGCCGATATCCGCGTCATCTGCGAACCTTCGGCGCAGAATTATGAATTGTATGCCGATGCCATGAGCGAGCTGGGCGCGCAGCCGCCACCCAACCAGCCCGACCTGACCAAGCTGCTGGACCAGTATCGGCACGAGCTGGACGCCGTGTTCATCGTCACGCCGCACAACCTGCACCATGACCAAGCCAAAGCCTGCCTCGAATCGGGTCTGGATGTGCTGCTGGAAAAGCCAATGGTGATGAACGGGAGCGAAGCCCTCAGCCTGATGGATGCGCGCAACCGCACTGGCCGCCATTTGGTAGTCGCCTTCCAGGGCGGGCTTTCGCCGCAGATCCGTCATGCCGCCGCGCTCATTGCCTCGGGCGAATTGGGCGAACTGTTGACTGTGACGGGCATGATCTGGCAAGGCTGGAAGAGCGTGACCAATGGCAGCTGGCGACAGATCCCCGAGATCGCTGGTGGCGGCTTCCTCTTCGACTCTGGCGCGCACATGCTCAACACCATCTGCACGCTGGTGGGCGAAGATTTTGCCAGCGTGGCCGCCTGGACCGACAATCGCGGCACGCCGGTCGATATCAATGGCGTGATCATGGGCCGGCTGGAATCGGGCGCGCTAGTCACTATCAATGGCTGTGGCGACTGCATTCCCGGCTTGCATTCTGAGATTTATCTCAACCTCACTGGTGGCGCGATCCGCACGGGCATCTATGGCGAGCGCTTGTTGATCTGGCGCGGGGGCGAAAGCGATTACAACGAGGTCGACCTGCCCAAGAT
>DAOUJB010000393.1:0-2306 GCA_034423155.1 Anaerolineae bacterium
CTGGACCGCATTGCCCGCGCTGGCACGGCGATGGAACTGAATACCAGCGGCTTGCACAAGCCCTACCGCGAGATGAACCCGGGTCCAGAAATCTTGTCCGAGATGGCGCTGCGCGGCATTCCCGTGGTGCTGGGCTCAGACTCGCACGATGCGCATCGCGTTGGCGCAGACTTCGACAAAGCGCTGGCGATGTTACAAGCGGCCGGCTACGAGCGCGTCAGCTACTTCATCGACCGACAGCGGCACGACCTGCCCATCCGCGAGGTCAGTTTGGCGGCGCGTCAGCCGGTCTTGGTGTAATGGCAGTTGGAAAAGATTGACACAAAGAAAAAGCTTATCGCTGCACAAAGCGACTTGCCCAATCCAGTGGAATCTGTAGGGGCGAGACTTGTCTCGCCCACAAAGACGCCGTTGGCCATTTGGGCGACTCAAGAGTCGCCCCTACGCCATTCGATTTTTGTTGCATTGCTTTCTTGGTCTTACTTCTGTGTCCTCTGTGAAATCGTTGCACAGTCCTCGTTTCGCTCAGGCATACCAGTCATCGCGGTTGAGCGGCAGGTGCGCGCTTGCGCCTTTGCCAGCCACAGATTTGTAGAGCAGCGCCTGGTGGATCGAGTTGTAGCCGCTTTCGAAAGCCCAGCGAGCGCCAGCCAGATAGATGCGCCAGCGCCGATAGCCGATATCGCCCAGCATATCGCGGATGGCCTTGGCATGCGCTTCGTAGCGCGCCAGCCAGTTCTTCAGCGTTAGCGCATAATGTTCGCGCAGGCTTTCGACATCGCGCACCTCGAAGCCCGCCTGCGCCGCCACATCCAGCACATAGGCGATATGCTGGCTGTCGCCATCGGGGAAGATGTATTGTTGCACGAAGGAGTCTTTGGCTTCATATTGCGGCACCTTGGGCGCTTGAAAGAGCGTGATGCCGTGGTTCAAGAATACGCCGCCCGGCTTTAGGCAGCGAAAGGCTTTCTCGAAGTAGATGGGCAGATTCTCGCGCCCGACATGCTCGACCATGCCGATGCTGACGATCTTGTCGAATGGGCGGCTTTCGTCGACATTGCGATAATCCAGCAATTCGGCACGGCATTGCCCGGCCAGGCCCGCCGCCTCGATGCGCTCGTTGGCCAGCGCCAGCTGTTTTTCGCTGAGGGTGATGCCCAGCGCGTCCACGCCATACTGTTGCGCCGCGTGCATGATCAGCGCGCCCCAGCCGCAGCCGATATCCAGCAGACGCTCGCCGGGCTTCAGGCGCAATTTGCGGCAGATATAATCCAGCTTGCGGCTCTGCGCGGCGTCGATGCCTTCAGCAGGGTCTTTGAAGTAGGCGCATGAATAGACCATCTTCTCGTCCAGCCACAGTTGATAAAACTCGTTGGATACATCGTAGTGATATTGAATGGCGGCTTTGTCGCGGTCGACCGAATGACGGCTGCCTGCCAACTGAGCGATCTGGTCGTTGCTGACGGGGTCGCGCGAGGGCAGGCGCAACAGCCTGGGCGCGAAACGCAGCGTGTCGCGCAGGCTCCAGCCCTCCCACAGATAGCGCGCCAGGTCGATGGCCGCATAGAGCTGGCCTTCGATCTCAAAGTCGCCAAACATGTAGGCTTCACCGAGTTTGCGTTCGGTGGGCGGGAAGAACATGCGGCGCAGCGCCGAGGGACCATTGAGCGCGATGGTGAAGCGGCGAGTGGTCGTGTCGCTCGGCTCCCACAGCGTGCCATCCCACAGGCGGATAGCGAAATCTTTGCCTGGATAATCGGCGAATACCGCGCTGAGCAAATCCAACGTGTTAATCACATGACTATCGCGGGTTCTTGGTGTTGCCCGTTCCATCGCAGTCCTCCTTTGCGCGGCACCTCCCTGTCCACGCACCACCATCTGTCGGCGACTCGGCATTATAGCAAATTGACGAGCCACTGGCGAAAAGCCTTGTCGGGCTGCCCAGGGCAATCGCGTCAAAACGCAATCCTGCTACGACAGCGCCGAAATAAATCAAATTCTTGCCACAGAGGCATCTCCAATAGAGGCAGGCCACAACAGGAAACATCGCCCCTACAGCTTTCGAATCTGAGCAGCGCCTCTGTGGCAAACGAGCAATGTAATGCGATTGTCCTGCCCAAATTTTCCCCAATCGCTTGACAAAAATAAGAATTGGCACTTTAATGGATATAATGAATCATTCAACAGGTTTCGCAGCTATGTATATCAAAACAAAGATCTCGCGAATAGGAACGAAGGCAGCCGCGGCGCGGAAGCTCCTGCCAATGACCATTACCCCCCCCCCCCCCCCCCCCCCCCACCCCCAC
>DAOUJB010000394.1:0-1582 GCA_034423155.1 Anaerolineae bacterium
TAGGTCGTGTAGCCATGCGCGCTGACCACCGGATGATAGCCCTCGGGCACGAGCACGCTGTCATGCTGCCCCGCCATCATCACGCCATCGATGCTGCGGTCGTCATTGTAAACGCGCTGATAGGCATAGCCGCCGGGATTATCGATCTTATAGAAGTAGATTTCTTCCAGGTCGGCTTCCAGCAGCGCCCCATCGTCGCCCTCGACATGCACATCGTGTTTGTGCGGCGGATAGCTCGACCAGTTGCCGCTGGGCGTGTAGACCTCGACCGCCACGATGCGATGGCAGTTGAAGCCGGGCGGCAGGATGCCATTGATCTGCCGCGAGGCATTGCCACCGCCGCGCAGCTCGATCTCGCTTTTGTCGGGCGTCACTAACTGCGTGGGGAAGTCGCGGTCGGTGGGCACCCAACAGGAGGCGAATTCCAGACTATCGCTGACCGCCGTGATTTCGAATTGCTTGCGCCGCGACATGTACAGCGCCCAGGGCATGCCGTCGAATACATCGCGCCGCCTGCCCACGCCCTTGAAAACGCCATCGCTGCTGACGATATCGCAGACGCCGCCTAGGATGACGGTGGCATTTTCGTGCTCGCGCGTATCGACCTGGTAGCTCTCGCCGCGCCGCAGACGCATGGCCGCCATGTTGAGATAGTCCCAGCCGGCTTGCACAGCGCTGACCTCGGCGAATACGCCGCTGCCGCCGCTGTCCGTTGGTTTCACCAGCATCGTCTCGGATGTGTATTTCATGTCGATTCGACTCCCTTTTCTGATTTTGAACCTAGTTGCCCCCGACCCGACAGGGTACAGAAGGGGTCAATATGGGCGAGTCGCCGCCTCGCCCCTACAGCAAACCTCTGTGCCTCTGCGTCTCGGTGGCAATCACTCACCCGCACACCGTGCCGCATACGCCCGCAGCTCGTCCACATGATCGGCATAATGCGCGAAGGTGTTGCCGACCAGGAAATAGAGCAGGGGCATTTCGCGGATATTGCACACCTCGACATCGTTGATCTCTTCGTCGGTCAGGCGCATTAAGAGGTCTTCCAGCGGCTTCCAGCTGGCATCGAAAGCCGCCAGCACGGTCTCCAGCGGCAGGTCGCGGTTGTCGGCATGGACGCGCGCATTCAATTCATCGGGTGTTTCGGTGCGCGTCAGCATCTCGCCAGTGAGCGCGCGCGACACCCAGTTGGTGGCGGATTGCTCCCACCAGGTGATATGGGCGATCAAGTCTTTGACCGACCAGTCGGGCTGCGGGCCGGGCCGGCGCGTCATCTGCTCGCGAGTCAGCCCTTGCCACAAAGCGGCCAGGTCGGCGCGTTCGCTGCCTGCGCGGGCGAGCAAGTCGTCCGCCGTCATGTAGGTGATCCAGTCCTCTGACATCGCCCATCCCTTGTCGCAATGTAGATACGCTGATTTTAGCACAGGCGTCGCTGGCCGTAGGGGCAAACCTTTCCCCGTCAGGACGGAGAGGGTAGCCAGTGCATGCCTCCCTGATCTGTCGGTGGGATTGAGAGGGTTTGCGGGCGAGTCACCGCCTCGCCCCTACGGACAGCCGCAATTCGGGGGGGGGGGGGGCTTTC
>DAOUJB010000395.1:0-2812 GCA_034423155.1 Anaerolineae bacterium
CGCGACCAACTGATGTTTGATCTTGGCGGTCTCTTCGAACGAAAGGAACTCGCTCAGCGTCCATTGAACCAGCGCTTTTTCTTTTAGTGCGGGTGCAGTTGCCGCCATCAAAACCTGCCTTCTCGCCAACCTGCTGCTATCTGCTCACAGTATAGCAGACAGCCCAGCCATCTCACCACAAGCCCAGTGCCGCGCGCAGGCTGCCGAACTCGCCGATGTGATAGGAATTGTGCGCCGCCACGACCAAGATCTCGCGCAGGATACTGTGCCCGGGCTCGCCATGTGCGATCTGCGCAACCAGGTCAGTCGTTGGATCTTGCACAATCGCCACCAGCGCCGCCAAGTCCGCTTTGAAGCGCGAAATCGTATGCCGCCAGCTCGCCTCGTCGGCCTGCGCATCGGACGGGGGCCAATACGCTTCGGGGAATTTTCTGTAAACATAATCGGGATTTCGGATGTAGTCGAGGATGTCGGCTTGGGCGATACGCATATGCTCCAGCAAGTGCCAGAAAGTATAGCCCAAGCCCGGCGGCCGCGTGTTGAAATGTGCCGATGGGAAGTCGGCGATGGCATCATCAAAGCTTTGGTGCGCCTGGCGAACCGTAAGGGCATTGACGAGTTGCTGGCGCAGGTGCTGGTCGTTCATGGGCTGCCTCCTGGGCGGCTACACTTAAGTCGGTTAGCTACCAGTATAATTGCCCGTGCGGGGCGGTTTTCGATCGGCGGGCAACTGCTTGCCAAGCGCTGGTGAATTGCGCTATACTGGCTATGAGTTAGGGAGGGTCGACATGTACGACAACTACCCACAGCACCATGTGCCGCAGAACAACATCGTCCAGCGTTTCTTCGCGCAGCCGGCCGGCGCAATCATCCTGGAGATGGTGATGACAGTCGTCATCACAATCGCGGCTGGCAGCGCATTCGAGTTGTTCGATCCCTTCGCTGGCGCATCCGCTGCTTCCGCGGATCAAGCTGTGGGTAGGACTGTGGTGCGCGATCCACTGCTTCCGCTTTGGGATGCCAGCCTGGCATATTTGTCCCAGCGGCGTTTTATCGCGGCTGAAGCGGTCGCGGATGTAGCGGCGGCCAGCGACCCGACCGAGCCGCTGAACTTCGCCCTGTTGGGCACGATCAATTTGCATAGCAGCGATTATGCCGAAGCCCAGAGCGACTTCAACCGCTTGCTATCTCTAGCCCCCGACTCGTTTGATGGGCACAATTCCCTGTGCTGGGCAATGGGTGAACTGGGTGAATTTACTTCCGCTTTGCAACATTGCGAGGCAGCGCTGCAAGTGGCGGAATCGCCGGTGCAACGAGCCAGCGCATTGGAGAATCGCTGTTGGCTGCGGGTCGAAATGGCTGCTTATGTCGTCGCGGCCAGCGACTGTCTGGCTGTACTGGAGTTGCTGACCGACTGCCACAACGAGATTTGCGCGCTGGCGCATTACAATCTGGGGCGCATAGCCTTGGCGCGAAGCGAGCCAGATGCCGCCCTGCAGCATTTCAACCTGGCGGCGCACATTGGTTCCGCCTATGCGCCGATGTATTTGGATATTGCCCGTGTATACGCTACAATGGGTTATGAAGTTGCTGCAGAGCGCAGCTTGACGCGCTATCAGCAGCTCAGTGTCGGCGACTTGGCGGCAAAATGAGGCAATCGCTTGACTCTTGCGCCGTCGGCTATGTTATACTTATCGTCAAGTTAGTAGATTCAGTGAGGCAAGAAGCTGAAAGGTCGAGGGGGGAACCTTATGCCTAAATCGTACCCGCAATATGATGTCCCGAAGCGCTCACTCAAAGATCGCATCTTTAGCCAGCGCCCAAGCGCTCTGATTATCGAGGGTTTGCTGGTGCTGGTTGCGGTCGTGGTCACCATCGGCTTTCTGACTCCGGCGGCACCGGTTGTCGACAACAGCGACACGATCGCCGAGTTGGAAGCCGTCATCGCCGCGCAAGAAGCCGCCTTGGCAGAAGCTGCAGAAGCCGTGGCGCAAGCTGCGGAAGCAGCCGCCATCCCACGCGGTTTCCTCAGCGCATCCGCAGCCAAAGATATGGCTTGGTCCAGCTTGTCCAGCGAAGAATATCGCTCGGCCATCGCGCTCTATAATGTGCTGATCGCCGAGGGCGAAGCCGATGTCCACACCATCTTCGCGCGCGGCTATGCCTACAGCATGATCGACGAGCATGCCAAAGCGGCGCAGGATTATACGACTGTCCTGCAAGAAAGCCCCACCGATGTCGCCGCGCTCAACAACCGTTGCTGGGCATTCAGCGAGGTCGGGCAGTTCGACCGCGCCCTGGCCGATTGCAACGACCTGATCGTATTCTCCCCAGACGAGGCCTATCCGTACTTGAATCGCGGCATCGTCTATGAGATGAAGGGCGAGATGGACAAGGCGCTCGCTGATTATGTCGAGTACATGAAGCGCAACAAGAGCCGCGTCGTTCGCAACGACAACCTGGTGTGGGAGGGCAGCCTAGAAGTGCCCATGGAAGAAGGGCTGGTCTATGTATTCCCCTTCAACGCCAGCGCCGGGCAAGATGTGGTCGTAAGCGCCAACAGCGTTCAGCGCGACCTGGATGCCGACCCGCTGGTGCTGATCCTCGATCCGCAGGGCGAAGCGCTGATTGCCAATGACGACACGGGCGAATGGTGGGATAGCTTGGTTGAGTTCCGCGCCCCGGTCAGTGGCGAATACGCGGTCGTCTTGACGCACGCTGGCGGCAGCACCGAAGGCATGATCGAAGTGGCTTTCGATATCGCTGGCGAGTTCACCATGGGCAACGATGGCGCCCGCTTCAAAAGCGATGC
>DAOUJB010000396.1:0-3303 GCA_034423155.1 Anaerolineae bacterium
TATTATTGGCGCGAGGTCGACAACCAGGTGGTCGAGCGCGACTTGAGCTTCAAGGAAAAAGGCTGGGCAGAGGCGCTTTCGCGCGCCCGCAATGGCGATGAAGCGGCTATCTATAGCCTGGTGCGCACGATCAAGAACGACCCGGCCAGCCCGCATCACGATGCCCGCGCTGTGCTGGCCGAGCTGGGCGTGGCAGTGTAGAATCTGCGCCAGCGCACAAATCGCGGGCACAATCTAGCGTAAAGCCAGAGTTTACTAAGCGCAGGAGCGTAGTCATGGTCATTGCACCGGTGCTCGCAATAGTCAGTCTTGTCCAGACATTGGCTGTTGGGATGATGACAGGCGCAGCAATCTCGGGCGCGGTCGAAGTGGGCATTAACACAATGAGCGATTATCACGAACACGGCGAGGTTTCTGCTGAAATGCTCGAAGAAAATGTCCGCGAGGCAGGACCAGCCCTACGAGATGGCGCTGTCTTCGGCGCAGTGTTTCCCCTTGCTTCGGGACCGATTAATTCGCTTCTGCGCACTTTACTCAAACCTTTGCAAGCCGTCTTACGCTTTGTTTCCCAGACTTTCGATGACATTTGGCGTTTCACTAGAAGCGCAAGTGATGATGTTGGCCGAGTGGCCGGTGGTATATGGGATGATATTGGCAAGACCGTCAGCAATGTGGCTACCAGCTTCGGTTCTGGATTCAACTATTACCGCAACCTTTTCAACGCTCGCTTTTTCCAGCGCTTGCCAGTTACCAGGGGCGCGCAGAGTTATGTCTATGTCTTGGACGACGCCGCCACCGGCTACACCAAAATCGGCATCACTGGTAACTTGCCACAGCGACAAAAGGCTCTGCAATCCGCTGCGAGCGGAAAGCTGGAGTTTGTCTGCATAATTTCAACCACAACTGCGCGCGCTCTGGAAAAGACGCTGCACGCGACATTCGCCGCACAGCGCATACCTGCGCAGCTGATGCCCAATGTTGCCGGTCGCACCGAATGGTTCAACCTGAATCCCGCGCAAGTCCAACAGGCTTGCAGCTATTGAGTGATTGAGGCGCACACATGTCCACCGAATATCAACCACTCTCCGAAGTGCGCAAGACCCTGCGCGTGGACTGGTATCGCTGTCCGACACGACCGGGCCTCTTGCGCGAATTATCGCGGCGCAGCGATGCCCAAGCCTGGCTGCAAGCGGGCGGGCATTTTTTGCTCTTTGTCCTCACCGGCGGCATCGTTCTCGCCTGTTGGCTGGGCGCGCTGTGGCTGCCTTTTTTGCTGGCGCTCTTCGCCCATGGCACAGTCGCCAGCTTCTTCATCGGCACCGCCCCGCACGAACTGGGACATGGCACGGTCTTCAAAACCAAGCGCTGGAACAAAGTCTTCCTCTACCTCTTCAGCTTGATCGGCTGGTGGGACCCTTTCGACTATGCCAGCAGCCACACCTATCACCATCGCTACACCTTGCATCCAGAAGGCGACCGCGAAAATCTGCTGCCGCTCGAGCCATCGCTGGCTTCGTTTTTTATGCTGCAGCTGTTCACTATCAACTTGCTGACGCAGCGCGGACGCACATTTGGCAAAGGCGGTTTGCTTTCCACCATCATGGTGACGGCGCTGGGAGCGGTCGGGCTGGTGGGCAGCGATGAAATCCCAATCAACGAATGGCTGAAAGCGCTGCACCGCGACCAGCCCGATCAACATCGGCGCTCGATATGGTGGTCGCGCCTGCTGCTGG
Source organism: Anaerolineae bacterium (assembly GCA_034423155.1). GTDB lineage: Bacteria > Chloroflexota > Anaerolineae > Aggregatilineales > Phototrophicaceae > UBA6055. The sequence goes on from DAOUJB010000396.1 coordinate 1,734, forward strand.
CTTATCATGGTGGCATCCTGGCGATTGCGCTGCTGACAGGCTGGTGGGTGCTGCCGCTGATCTTGAGCGTGCCATCATTCATCGCCAACTGGCTGTCCTATTTTGTGGGCTTGACGCAGCACTGCGGCTTGCGCGATCACAGCCGCGACTTCCGCAAAAATACGCGCTCGGTCAAGCTGAATCCGCTGGCGAGCTTTCTGTATTGGCGCATGAACTGGCATATCGAGCATCACATGTACGCCGGGGTGCCCTGTTACAACCTGGCGCGCCTGCACAACGAAATCAAAGACGACATGCCGCAGCCGCGCACATTGGTCGAAGCCTGGCGAGAGATGCGCATGGTCTGGCAGCGGCAAAAAACCGAACCCGACTATCAATATGACACGCCCCTGCCGCCCACAGCCAATCCCGAACCGCCGCTGGAAGAAGCTGTGCGCGCCGCCACCGATCTGGAAAGCTCCATCGGCGAACTGGCGCCGGCCGGCTTGCAGGAGTAGTGCAACAACAAGAGGAGTGAGACCAATAAAGAAATGCAACAAGAGGGAAAGTCGTAGGGGCGACTCTTGAGTCGCCCACATGCACACTGGTGCCATTTTTGGGCGATACTTGTATCGCCCCTACAGGTTTCGAATTTGAGCGTCGTCGCTCAGGTCAGTTGCTCGGCATCGACATAAGTTGGCACGCCTTCTTCGGCGAAGATGCGGTCGATCTCGGCGCGGTCGCTTTCGTCCAGCCGCCAGTCGGCCGCCGCGATATTGTCCTGCAGCTCGCGTTCGTTGCGCATGCCCACCAGCGCCACAGTGACTGCCGGATTGCCCAGCACCCAAGCCAGCGCCAACTGCGCCACCGATTTGCCATTGTCGCTGGCGATCGTCTTCAGCCGCTCGACCACGCGCAACGCGGCCAAGAAATTTTCGCGTTCAAAGAGCGGCAGCCCAAATGCGTTGCCACTAGCGCGCCAATCCCAGTCGACAAAGGTGGTTTCGGGCGTCATCGCGCCAGTCAGCAAGCCGAAGCCGAGGCTGCCATACGCCATGAAGCCGATGCCTTCGCGCTGGCAGTAGGGCAGCACCGCCGCTTCCATGCGTCGATCGAAGAGGTTGTAGCCGACCTGGTTGGCGGTCAACTGTCCGTGCCGCTGGCAGGCTTCCAGCATAGGCACAGTATAATTGGACACGCCGTAATAGCGGATTTTGCCGGCCTCCTGCAGCTTTTGCAGGCCAGCCATGGTGTCTTCGTGCGGCGTTTTATGGTCGGGCCAATGGATGAGCATCAGGTCGACAAAGTCGGTGTTCAGGCGGCGCAAACAGCCTTCGGTGTGCTCGATGATATTGGCGGACGAGGCATCGCGCCCGCTGATCGCCGCATCGCCCGTCTTGCCTTCTGTGTAGTCGGTCGTGAAGCCGACCTTTGTGACCAGCACGATATCTTTGCGCCGCGAACCCAACCCCCGCGCCAGCAGCTCTTCGGAAATGAAAGGTCCATAGACTTCGGCAGTGTCATACAGCGTGATGCCAGCATCCAGCGCCATTTCCACCGCCCGCACGGCATCGTCAATATCAATGTCGCC
>DAOUJB010000397.1:0-13029 GCA_034423155.1 Anaerolineae bacterium
TCGACCAGGATGCGGTCGCGCCCCTGCACTTGCACGGTCGCTTCGGTCAAGCCCAGCGCATTGACGCGCCGCGAGACATTGTTGGCTGTTTCGCCCAGGTCTTCGGCGGAGAAGCTGTCGGCGGCGATATCGGCTTGCAGCAGGACGCGCAAACCACCGACCAGATCCAAGCCTAGGCTCTGTGTGATATTGAGCGCGAATTCGGGCAGGCCATCGCCATCGGCGTCGAATTCTAGGTTTTCCGTGCACTTCAAGCCCGCGCGCGCAGCATCGTCGGCGGCGGCACAGGCAGCGGCATCCACACCCTTGCTTTCGGGCGGAGTCGCCACCCAGATGCAGAAGGCGCTGAGTACAGAAATGAAGATAAGCCAGCGGCTGTGACGGCTCATGTTTTTTCGCCTTCCTCGCTCGGTGAAGCTTGATTGCCGATATTGCCGGCGCCACGGGCGGCGCTTTCGGCGATTGCCTGCGGATCATACACCTGCTGCAGGGCGGCTGTCAGCAGCTTGATACGCACGCCAGCGGCGATCTCGATAATCGATACGCCAGCTGCTACATCAATTTCGATGATCACCCCGACGATGCCGCCATAGGTGACGACTTCGTCGCCCACATGCAGTGCGCGGACGATCTTCTGCTTGTGCTGGAAGGCGCGCTGCTTGGGGAAGATGACCATCGCCCAATAGCCGCCCAGCACCAACGAGAGCACCGCAAAGACGAGCACGAATTCTGGCATGGTTGCCTTTGTACATGGCTATTCACAGATCGCGTGTAGTATAGTGGGGACTGCCGGGCATATCCAGAGCGCATCGTCTGCTTGACTATGCAAGCAGTTATCTTTACAATAGCAGTCCGACTTGTCGCCAGCGAGTGAGGTGGCCATGACCGTGCAAAACGCAATGTCCAAAGCATTTGTAGTGGGATTCGTCTTGGCGCTGCAGCTTGTTTTGGCGATCGCTCCCGCCCGAGCAGGCGATATCGCCTTGAGCCTAAATAGTGGCGAAGAGAACGAAGTCTTCTGGATCGAAGGCGAGCCGTCGCTGGTCATGAACGGCTTTGACCTTTCCGCCTTTGCCAATGACTTGCCTGTGGCGCTGGATGCCGTCTCCTTGTCGGTAGAAACGCCCGTGCCAGGTGGACGCGTAGTCGTGGTGGTCTATGAAGACGCGACTGGCGGTTCGCCGCACGATGCCACGCTTGCCTATCGGCAGGTCGTTTCCATCAGTGCATCGGGCAATGTGCGCATCCCGCTGGCCGAGCCCGCCTTCGTGCACGAGACTGTGGCTTGGGTCGGCTTTTATCTGCCGGTGGGCTTCCGCTTCAATGCCGATACTTCCGGCGCTTCGTCGTTGACATATTGGGCGTGGACTCCCGGTGGTCCCTTCGATCTAAGTTCGCCGGCGCGCGCGGTGGTGCTCGGGCCTGGCGATGGCAGCGCCCCGGTCAACATTCAGATGGATGGAATCGCGCGTATCGGCGTTGAGCTGCGAGAAGCCACCAGCCTGGAATTGGCGCGACTCGCTCCACTGGGACAACAGGTGGCGGACGATGCCGATGTGGATGTCTCCAATTTCAATGATCATCACAATTGTCCGGGCTTCTTGTGGGAACCCGGCAGCTCGTCGCTCAACCTGACCTGCTTGGTCGGCGCGCAGGTCGAGACGCCGGTCGTCATTCAAGATGGTCCGGGTGGTTTCATTGATGTTCAGCGCGAAGGCACGCTCTATAAGCTCGTAGCGGAGAATTACAGCACCTTGCCCGAGCCGGTTATGCACTGTATCCGCGTGCCAGAAGAGCATCGGGACACGGCGGTGATCGGCGAGGCGCGTGATATCCCCGAGCGTTGGTATATCTTGCCTTCGGTGCGCTATGGCGATCTAGTTTGTGCGGATATCAGCTTCGTCAACTATGTATCATATTTCTTGCCGCGCAGCCCCGGCGATGTGCAAAATGTCAACCTGGTTGTTGGCTGGTCCAAAGTATCTCCGCATCCCGCCATTTGTGGCTTGCCGCTGCGAATCACAGCAGCAATTGTCAACACGGGGCGCGAAGAGTTCTTCACCGACGACGGCAACATCAAGATCAGCGTGGAAAATATCCACCTGGAAACGGGCTTTCTCCATCCAGTTAAGGACATCACTGTGCCAGCCTGGCACTTCAAACCGGGCGACCGGCGCGGCGTTCCCATCGAGTTCATCAATGAAAGCGAATTGGTCCGGGACGGCAATACGATTGGTGATCGCTATCGTCTGCAGATCCGCATCGACAGCGCTTCGCAGGTCGAAGAAACCAATGAATCCGACAATGTCTGGTTCACGGAATACATCTTCGCGCCGCTGCATTCGACCTATCAATGCTTCGACAGAAACCCCGACGATGGCTCGCCAGCGCATTATCCGCCGATATGCCAAATACAGAACTATCATCCGCGCATCGGTCAAGGCTTGTCGCCTGGTCAAACGAATGAAAACCAACGACGGGGCTTCCTCTATTTGCCCGACTATGGGTATGCGGTCAAACAGCCGCTGAACCCAGAAGGCTTCGGCTTCGGCTTGTTTGGCTACAGCAACTGCCTCGACGCGCATTACTATGACACCCGCAACAGCACAAGCGATTACATCGAATACTGGCGTGAGCAAGGCGAGTTGGACTTCGAGGAGCTTGGGCAAGGCTTGGGCGCTTGCGAAATCAGCGAAGCTAGCGGCGAGGACGGCGATTTCGGCAATAAGGACGCCTACTGCAATTGCCTGGCCGGGTTGCCTGGGCGATTCGCTATTGGGCAAGATCAGTGCGATGCCATCTGGCGAGAGCATGGGCCTGGTAGCAATTGATCCAGGCGAGCGCGACTATTTTCGAGAGCGTCGAATTCCTGTTAGACTGGACATAGCGTAGAGCCAATGCGACTCAAGACGAACAAGCGACTGGCGCGGCGCAACCGCCAGATCACCAACTACCTCTTCTTCGGCACATTCGCCGCGTTGATTTTGGGCTTCATCATCATCAACGCCTCGCTGTTCACCACCGATGTGCCCGACACGCTGACCTTGATCGCGCAGTCGGCCATTTTGCCGGTGGCCTTTGTGCTGACGGTCGTTTCGGTGCGCATGACCAACTTGTGGGCGCGCCGCCCCCGCCCGGAAGATGCCATCGAAGGCGGGCTGAAAGGCTTGAGCAACAAGAGCGTGCTCTACAACTATTATCACTTCCCGGCGCGACATGTGCTTATCTGTCCGCAGGGCGTCTTTGCCATCACCACGCGCTGGCACGATCAGCGCTTCACCTACCGCAATGGCAAGTTCCGCAGCCACAAGAACATCCTGAGCAAGTTCTTTTCGGCGATTCGCTTTGATGGCGTAGGCAAGCCGCTGCGCGATGCCGAATTCGCCAGTGCCCGGGTGCAGCGCGCCATCGATGCTGTCGCCGATGATGTCACCGTGCAGCCGCTGGTGGTATTCATCGATCCGTCCGCGGAGGTCGAACTCGAAGATGAACCGTCGCTGCCTGTCCTATATGCCGATAGCAAGAAAAGCCCCAACCTCAAAGATTTCATGCGCGACAAGAAGCGTGAGCTGGACCAAACCGCCGGCGATGCCAAAGCCCGCAATGCCAGCCTGATGCCGTTGACCGACGAGCAGATCGAAGCTTTCGAAGCCGCCACCACCTGAGCGCATGCGCCACCTGCCGCTCATCCTGATTTGTCTGCTGGGTTTTTCGCTGCGCCTGCACAAGCTGGAGGCTGTGCCGCTGCGAGGCGACGAAGCCTTCAGTGTGCAATATTGGGCGGATACACCGCTGGCCATATCGCTCGGCGAGATCGCTCAGGGCGAGCCACACACACCGTTGGTCTATGCCCTTGCGCGGGCTTGGCGCATGATTATCGGCGGCGTCGACTCGGTGTTCGCGTTGCGCTATCTGTCGGCATTGGGCAACATCCTCGGCGCAGTCGGCATCTGGGCGCTGGGTTGGCGTCTGACAGGCGAAAGGCGCATCGGCTTGCTGGCCGCGCTGCTGTGGGCATTGCATCCCTATGAGATTTGGCACAGTCAAGAATTCCGCAATTATGGCTATTGGGCGGGTTTGAGCGTGATATCACTGTGGCTGGGTGCGCGCCTGGTCGAGCGTGATACTCGCGCCGATTGGCTGGCTTATGCGCTGATAGGCGGCTTCTGCGCGCTGACGATTTACACCGAACCATTTACCACGCTGGCGGTCATGGGCTACGCATTATTGCGCAGGTGGCAGGATTGGCGCTTCTTGCGGCGACTGCTGTCCGTTCAGGCCTTGTTCGCCGCGCTGCTGGTGATCGGCTTCGCTCTGCTGCAGGTGCGCTCGGGCTATGCGGGGACTTATCCGGGATTGCAGCCGGCTTTCTCGTTGCCGGAATATGTCACGGTCTTCGTGCCGACTTTGACGCTGGGCAGCAGCATCCCGCTGAATCAAGCTGCGCTGGGCGTGGCGATTTCGCTTTGCCTGGTGGTATCTGCTGTCATCGTCTTTTGCTATCGGCGAAGCGCTTTCCATTTGCTGGTTCTGGCAGTCGTGTTGCCATTGCTCGGATTGGGCATGGCATCGCAATTCTGGGATCTATTTCATCCGCGTTATGTGCTGTCGGTCGTGCCGGCCTTTATGCTATTGCTGGTGATGGGCAGTTTCGGCCTGGCGGATTGGTTGCGGCGGCGGATTCGTCTGGATGCTGGCGTAGTGGCGTTGCTGCTGCTGTCGCCCTGGTTTGCTTTGGCGGCTTTGACCCTGGACGCCCACTATAACAACGCCGCTTTTCGCAAGGCGCCAGCTTGGGATGCGCTGGGTGCATTCCTCAACGAACGCGTGTCCGAGCGCGATCTCGTCATCCAGTTAGCAAGCGATGCGGCATTTGGCTATTACTATCGCGGCGCAGCGCCCGATATCGGTTTGCCCGTGCACGGCCACCAATCGAGCGAGGATATCCAGGCGAGTTTGCGCGACCTGGTCGGAGACTTCCAAAGTGTATATGTCGTCGCGCGCGAACAAGCTGGCTGGAGCAATGCTGGCGTGGTCGATGCCTGGCTGGGCGAGCATTGGCAAGAAGTGCTGCATACCCAAGCGGACGGCATGCCAATCCGGCAATATCGTTCGCGGCGGGTCGCGGCGGACGACACAGCGATGGCGAGTTTCGCTGATGTCGTTTCCTTGTTGGCTTATGAGTTTTCGCCCGATCCGCTGCCCAGCGGCGAATGGCTGCTGTGGCTGGATTGGCAGCCGCGGTCGCATAGTGCGCGTCCGGTGAAGACATTTGTTCATGTTTATGCGCTGGACGCTGGCGGACTCGGTGGGCTGAGCGCGCAAGCCGACCAATATCCGCAACATGGGCGACTGGATTCCAGCTTATGGGACTTGCAAGCGCCGTTCCGCGATGTGTACTACTTGCCGACGGCTGGCGTTGCGCCTGGTGAATACGAGATCCGCATCGGCTGGTATGAAGAAGCAACCGGCATACGCCTGGATACCGTACTGGGCAGCGATGCCCATACGCTGCTGCGTTTCCAGTATGACGGCTGAACAAGAGGCGAATCGGTTGGCGCGAATCGCCACTCACAAGTAGACTGCCACGAGATATTTGCCAGATGCTGGCAGGAGAGTACATGTGAGCCGCCCATACATGCTTTGGATTTTGTTGCTGCTATGCCTGTTCCCTTTGGTTGCCCATGCGCAAGATGCCGAGGAGCCTGAACCCGAAGCTTTGATGACCATCGTGGTGCAGCCTGGCGACACACTCTACAGCATTGCCAGGCGGCACGCGATTTCTGTTGATGACTTGCTCAGCCTGAACGAACTGAGCGACGACTCTGTGCTCGCTGTGGATGCTGTCCTGCTTGTGCCGCCCCTGGATGAGACGCTTTATTTCCAATACGAAGTCAAATCGGGCGATTCGCTGTATGGTTTGGCGCGGCGCTTTGGCACATCGCAAGACGAGCTGATAAGATTCAATGCGATCTCCGCCGAGACGCTGCGCGCTGGTCAGATCATTTTGATCCCGCATCCGCCAACAATCGCGCCCAGGCTGGGTTTCGGATATGGGATCCAAATCTATGTGGAAAGCGGCGCTGCCGAAGCCCTGGCACAGCAAGCGCAGCAGCTTGGCGTCAACTGGGCGAAGATTGATGTGGCTTGGTCGCAGATCGAACCTGAACAGGGGCAGGCCGATTATGCTGAATTGGATGACCTCGTCAGGGCGCTGGACGCGGTGGGCATAAAGCTGCTGCTCAATATCTACGACGCGCCCGATTGGAGCCGCTCCAGCTACCGCGAGACGATGAACAGCGCGCTATTGCCATATGGTGGACCGCCGGTCGATCTCGAAGATTTTGCCGCTTTCCTCGCGCAGACCGTGGCTCGTTATGCGGATATCGTGGCTGCGTACGAAATCTGGAAGGCACCCAATCTGTTGAAATACTGGAATGTGCCAGTTTATGAGCAAGCGCCCGAAGAAATGGAAGATGGCGACTTTGGCTTGCCTGATGCGATTGCCCTGGGCGCTGCTCATTATGCCAGCTTGTTGGAGTTGGCTTACGCCACCGTCAAGGCGCATGATGCGGATGCCCAGGTGATCAGCGCTGGTTTGGCACCGGTGGGATTCACAGACAATTACAATTCTGTCGCTACCGACATCTATCTTGACGAATTGCTGGCTTTGGGCGCGGCAGATTTTGTGGATGGCATCGGCGCGATCTTCAGCGCTTCGGCTGTGCCACCGACTTTGCCCTGCTGTGTGCAGCCGCCGGGCGTGGAATCGCATTATGAGTCTTTCCTGCAGAATTTCGGCGGGTTGATGGCGCATTATGCCGAGGCGCTGGCCAAGCACGAAGTCGAGCTGCCGCTGTTGCTAACCCAAATGGGCTGGGGCACAGCCGACGGCGCAAATCTGGCCGTGCCTGCGACCGGCTTTGAATGGCTCAACTACACCAATGAAGCAGAACAAGCGCTTTATGTGCAGCAGGCCTACCAGCTAGCGCAAGAGATGGACGCGCTGACGGCGATGTTCCTCTACAACTTGAATGGCTGCGCTGTCGGCGATATCGAAGCCTGTTTCTTCAGCCTGGTGGATGCGCAAGGTGTGTCAAGACCGGTATTCGCCGCCTATGCAGAAGTGCCAAAAACTGCGGATCCGCAATGAGCGCTAACCGCTGCTCCATTCAAACTGCCGCCAGTTGCCTTGCTCGCCGACAAAATAATAGACTCCAGCTTCGTTCTGGCGCGCCACGCTGACCCGCCATTGCAGGCTGTGGTCTCTGCCAGCGCTGGGGGCAAAGGCGGCTGGCACGCGATAGCTGTTGGCTCTTGTGCGCTGGCGATGATCGCTGGACTGGGTCTGATCACGCAGCTCAACCAGGTAGACTTCGCCTTCGCTCAGCCCGCTGACGCCCACCCATTGCAAGACCAGTTCGCGCGAAGTGATGCGCTCGGTTTCAAGAGGATACAGCAGGCGCGGCGCGTGCTTGGTGGCGGTTGGCGTGGGCGTTTCCAAACCTGTTGGCGTCGGGAAGCGGGTCGGCATAGGAGTCGGCTGCGGCACCTGGATGCAAGCGCCGATATTCAGAATTGGCACACAATCTTCGCCGCCCGCCAGCAAAGTGAAATTGCAACCCGACCAGTTTAGGTCGCCGTTGAGATCGCTCAGAATCTCGAGCGTCGTGTTGTAGCGCTCGGCGATAGACACCATGGTGTCATTGGCAACGACAGTGTGGCAGCCGGTTGACGCGCCTGTTTCCAAGCCTGTCTCGCTGTCGATGCCGATCGTCGCCAGGAGTTCGACAGTCGCTTCCGGGTTAGCCGGCAGCGGAGTGGCGGTGGGGCGGGGGATGCGGATGATCTGCCCGACCGGGACGAAATCGATGCTGAACACGCTGTCATTCAGCCGCACGACTTCTTGCGCAACCTCCAACTGATAGCCATAGCCAAAGACGCGGATGATGCCCATGAGCGTATCCTCCGCTTGCACCACATATTCAAAATAGGCTGGGCTGGGGCTGGGCGAGGGCGGCACGGTCGGCGCTGGCGTCGCGGTATGCGGCTCGACCAGCACAGTCGCGGTCGGCGCCTCAAGCTGGCGCGTGGGCAATTGCGCGACAGTCGGTCCGGGACTGGGCGTGTCGGTGGCGCTCGCGGTAGGAGGCGGCATCGTGGTCGGCTGTTGACTCTGCCGCAGGTTGCAACCTGCCATCAACAGACTCGCCAGCATCAGCACAGCCACGCAGCGAAATCGCTTCATGAGCCGCTACCTGTGCCCAGCCAGATGAAGCTGCGTTCTCCCGATGCATGCCGGACGCTGCCGGTCTGCGCATCGACAACGCTTACTTGCCAGATGTAGGTATGGCGGGCATCGTCTGTTGCAGCCCACTGGCTGGGGATAATAAAAAAGAGTTCGCGCGTATCGGCACTATGGGTGACGCTCTTGTCGATATCGGTCACCGTGACGCGATACCGATCGTTTTCGTTGAGTCGGCCCGTGCCCACCCAGCGCAGCGTTACTTGCTCGTCAGCGGCGAAAAAGGTCTGCTCTGGCGGGTCTTGCAAGAGTGGCGCGTTGAATGTAGCTGTGGCGGTTGGCGTGGGCGTCTCGCTGCCGGTCGCCGTGGGGATGGCAGTTTGGGTTGGCGTTGGCGCTGGCACGCGGACGCGTTGATTTTCGTTGAGCTGCACGGTGCATTCGGGCCCGCCAAAAGCCGCGCTGAAATCGCAGAGCGAAAAGGCAAGTTCGGGGTTCAAGTCAGACAAGCCTTTGGCATCCGTTTCATATTGTATAGCAATAGAAATCATCGAATCGCCCCTGCGCACAATGTGCCACATCAAGCCGGGCAGCAAGGTTGGCGTGGCCGTGGGCGCGAAGGGGTCGAATGCCAGCAGAGCCAGGGCGCTTTCTGCTGCGGCGCTATCAGCGGCGGGGGTGGCGCTTGGCGCTGGGGTGGCCAGCGGGTCGATGGTCGGTGTCGGCGGCGGGACGCGTATTACTTGGCCCGCGCGGATGAATGCTTCGTCGGCGATGCCATTCAGCGCCATGACGGTCGGCATAATGGCCAGGTTTTGGTGTCCGCAAGCCAAAATAATGCCGATGAGCGAGTCGCCCGCTGACACTTCACGCAGGCAGGGCGCTGGCGTCGGCGTATCGCTGGGGATTTTTGTCGGCGCAGGGCTGGGCGTGTGGCTGGCTGTCGGTGGTCCCGGCGTGATTGTGGGACCGCTTATGCGAGTCGGTTTTTCGGCGATCGCGACTGGCGGCGCAGCGCGTGAATCGTTAGCCCTGTCCGTCAGCAGCAAGGCGCCCGCAATTGTGGCCAGGCAAGCGACCAGCAGCACGGCCAAACAGCCGCCGAGCAGTTGCCCGCGCCGCTGCAGCGAGGCTTCGACCAGATCGGTTTCGCCGAGCCGAAAGTCGTATGGCGACGATTGCGCATGGTTGGCGATTGCATCGAGGCTGGGCGAGATCTGTTCGATACTCGCGCCGCAGTTGGCGCAGGCTGTCGCGCCGCGTTGGTTACGCGCCTGGCAGATCGGGCAGACTTTGATCGCTTGGCTCACGCCGCTTCCCCGTCGGTCGCAGGTCTACAGCCTCGATTATACTGAATGGCGAGCTGGCTCGCTCAGGCGCAGAGCGAAGCCAGACGTTCGTCGAGCTGGGCAATTGCCGCTTGCTGATCGCGCAGGCGGGCGCGTTCGCGCTGGACGACAGCCGGGCGGGCGCGCGCCACAAAGTTCTCGTTGTCCAGCATCTTCTGTGTTCGCTGCAGCTGAGCGTCGAGTTTGCCGCGTTCGTCTTGCAGGCGCTGACATTCGGTAGCCAGGTCCAGCAGATCGCCCAGGGGCAGGAAGATACTCAATTCTCCAGCGACGATCCCGGCGCAATTTGCAGGATCGCCTGCATCGGCAGGCAACAGCGACAATTCCGACACATTGCATAGGCGCGACAAGATGTGCGCGTTTGCCGCCAGCAGCGCCGTCGCAGCGTCTTGCTTGGCCAGCGCCGTGATGCGCCGACCGGGGTCGACCTTGTATTCGCCGCGCGCATTGCGGATCTCGCGCACCAGCTCAAGTATCAGCTGCATTTGCGCCTCGGCGTCTTCGTCGACCAGCGCTTGGTCGGCTGATGGCCACTCGGCCATGATCAGCGCATCGCCAGCGTGCGGCAAATAGCGCCAGGCTTCTTCTGTCATGAAAGGCATGAATGGGTGCAACAGGCGCAGGCAGGCATCTTGAACCGTAACCAGCACCCGGCGTGTCGCCACTTGTTCGGCGTCTGCCCCGTGATACAGCGCTTGTTTGCTGATCTCGAGATAAACCGGCGCAAATTCGTCCCACATGAACGACAGAATCTGCCCACCAGCCTCGCCATACTGGTAGATATCGAAGAGGTATTGGACATTGGCAATAAGTCCCTGCAAACGGCTGAGGATCCAGCGCGAGGGCAGGTCCAGCTCGGCGGGCGGCGGCGTACCCAGTTCCAGCGCGCCATCCAGGTTCATATTGATGAAGCTGGTCATCTGCCAGACTTTGTTTACGAAGCGGAAGCTGTGGTCGAGGCGGGTGGGGTCCAGGTTGCAGTCGTTGCCGGGTGTGCCGCTGGTGATGAGCGAAAAGCGCAAGGGATCGGCGCCATGCTGGTCGACCACGGTCAGCGGGTCGATCGCGTTGCCCAGGGTCTTGCTGAACTTTTGGCCGCCTTCGGCCCGCACCAGCCCATGCAGATAGACGATGTGGAAGGGTGGCTCATCTGTAAACCACAAGCCCATCATGATCATGCGCGCCACCCAAAAGAAGAGGATGTCGTGCCCGGTTTCCATCACCTGCGTCGGATAAAAGCGAGCCAGATCGGCTGTGTTCTGCGGCCAGCCCAGTGTGCTGAAAGGCCACAAGCCGCTGCTGAACCAGGTATCCAGCACATCGCGCTCCATCACCCAGTCATTGCCACGCGGCGCATCCCAGCCGACATAGATTTCGCCATGTGGATCGCCGTCTTTTTCGCGATACCAGGCGGGGATGCGATGCCCCCACCACAATTGGCGGCTGATGCACCAGTCCTGGATATTTTCCAGCCAGTGGAAATAGACTTTTTCAAAGCGCTCGGGCACGATCTTGATGCGTCCAGCGCGCACCGCTTTGATTGCTTTGTCCGCCAGCGGCTGGATGCGCACATACCACTGCTCGCTCATCATGGGCTCGACCACTTCGCCGCCGCGTTGGCTGCGCGGGATGCGCGTCAGGTAGGCTTCGGTTTTGATGGTCAAGCCGGCCGCCTGCATATCGCTCCACAGCCGCTCGCGACAGGCATAGCGATCCAATCCCGCGTAGGGTCCCGCGTTGGCGTTCATGCTGGCGTCTTTGTCGAGCACATTGATCAGCGCCAACCCGTGCTTTTGCGCCAACTCGTAGTCGTTGAAGTCGTGCGCGGGCGTCACTTTCAGCGCGCCGCCGCCGAATTCGCGGTCGACATACTCATCGGCGATGACGGGAATGCGCCGTTCTAGGATGGGCACCAGCGCCTGCGTCCCGATGAGATGGCTATAGCGCTCGTCATCGGGATGCACGGCCAGCGCCGTATCGCCCAAAATAGTCTCTGGGCGAGTCGTGGCCACCGGCAGTGTTTCGCCATTTTCCAGCGGATATCGGAATGTGTAGAGCGTGACTTCTTCTTCGCTCATCTCGACTTCCAGGTCGCTGACGGCGGTTTGCAAACCCGGGCTCCAGTTGACCAGGCGCGGTCCGCGATAAATCAGCCCTTGTTCCCAGAGCGTGATGAAGGCTTGGCGCACGGCTGTCGACAAACCATCGTCCAGGGTGAAGCGCTCGCGGCTCCAATCGCAGCTTGCGCCCAGCCGCCGCAATTGACGGGTGATGGTGCCGCCCTGTTCTTCTTTGAACTGCCAGGTGCGCGCCAAGAATTCTTCATAGCCGACTTCTTCGCGGCTGCTGCCTTCATCGCGCAACAACTTCTCCACTTGTAGCTGGGTGGCGATGCCGGCGTGATCGGTGCCCGGTAGCCACAGTGCCGCTTTTCCGCGCATCCGTTCATAGCGAATCATCAGGTCTTCCAGCGCTGTGAATAGCGCATGCCCGATATGCAGGCTGCCGGTTACATTGGGCGGCGGCATGCTGATGACGAAAGGTTCGGCAGCGTCCCCGGCGGCTTCGGGCTGGAAGTAGCCGCTGTTTTCCCAATGGGCATAGATGCGCGCCTCGGCTTCAACAAAGTCGAAGTTGCGCGGCATGCCGGTCTCTGCTTTCGCTTTCATCTGGCTGTCCCTTTCCCTCCAGCGCCAAAAACAAAACGCCTTCCATCCCAATACAAGGACGAAAGGCGTGCTTCCGCGGTACCACCTTGCTTCAGGAGACGGCTGTCCCCTGCGCTCTCACGCGCGATGACGGGCGCGAACCGACCCGAGTCTACTGGCTTACGCGTTCTTTCGGGCGACTCCCGGGCGACCTTCGGCATATCTGCGCCAGCGGGCTTTCAGCCAATGACCCGCCTCTCTGCCGCGCCGAGAAATGCCTACTCTTCCCGATCTTCATCTTTAGGCTATTTAATTGTTCTCTCCAAGCCACCCATGGGACTTGAACCCATAACCTATCGCTTACGAAGCGATCGCTCTGCCAATTGAGCTAGGGTGGCGCTGCCGGCAACGCTAGCAAAGTTCGCCGCGACAATCAAGACCGAAGTGGCGGTGGCGGATTGCACAGAACAGAGATTCAACACAGAAGTAAATGCAAGTTAGTCATGCGTAAAAGGGCGATGCTACTCAAATTCGACATTTGTAGGGGCGAGACTTGCCTCGCCCACAATATCGCCGTTGACCATGTGGGCGACTCAAGAGGCACCCCTGCAAGGCTTGTACGCTATTCGGATTTGGCGTTTCTTCGAAAACAGCGGGCGTCTCAGCCGCAACTTCCCATCGGCTCGACATAATCAGCGGATACCCAGCCTTGCTTGCCATGATAGTCCACCTTGAACCAGCCGTCCGTCCGTTCCAGCGCCGTCAGCTTGACCTGGCTCGGCAATTC
>DAOUJB010000398.1:0-18809 GCA_034423155.1 Anaerolineae bacterium
TTTCGCAGCTCGCCATCTCCTACAACGAGCTGCTGCCGGCCATCCCGCTGTGGGAGCGCTACACCAACAATGCGCTGAATCGCAACTTCATCAGCGTGCCCGATTCCAGCGACTCCGTCTTCGCCAACTTCGGCGGCGGCGCAGACAACTGGATGACCTTCCTGATCCTAACGGGCGTAACCGCGCCGGCGGACATGTAGTTTGACTGCAAGCTGGGCTTCCAGCCTGCAAACCATTGGGGGTGGGTATAGCACCCGCCCCCACTTTGTGCGGAGATTGACCATGTTGCACGATCAGCAGCCATTGGCGACCGACCAACCGCCGCCAGCGACCAACATGTCGTTGATGACGGATAGGCTTTACGATCCCCTGCTGAAGATCTACCGCAATTACACGGCGCGCGTGTTTTTGCAAGCCATCATCACCATATGGGCAGTGATGACCCTGACCTTTGTCTTGGTGCGCCTGATGCCGGGCAACCCGGTCGATGTATTGGTCGAACAGATTCTGACTGCCGAAGGCATCTCGTACCAAGAAGCCTACGAACGGGTGGCGGCCAGCTTCAATATTGTTGTCGATGCCACGCCGCTCGACCAGTATATGCAGTGGCTGGGCGACCTGCTGCGACTGGATCTGGGCACATCCATCACATCGCCGGGCACCAAGGTCGTCGACGAAATCGCCCGCTTTTTGCCCTGGACGGTCTTCGCCGTCGGCACGGGCTTGCTCATCAGCTTTGTGCTGGGCATCTTCGCCGGCATGCCCATGGCCTATTATCGCGGTTCAAAGCTGGATCATATCCTTTCTTTCTTCAGTTCTTTTTCGACTGGCGTGCCCAACTATATTTGGGGCTTGCTCATCATCATTGTGCCCGGCATCGCCTGGCGCTGGTTCGATATTGGCGCG
Organism: Anaerolineae bacterium; assembly: GCA_034423155.1. GTDB lineage: Bacteria > Chloroflexota > Anaerolineae > Aggregatilineales > Phototrophicaceae > UBA6055. The sequence continues at coordinate 907 of DAOUJB010000398.1, forward strand.
CTGCGCGGCACTTACGATGCTGGCCTGACGCCGGGCTTGAATGCGGAGTTCATCCTCAGCGCACTGGAACACGCCGCATTGCCCGTGTTTACTTATGTCATCGCCATCTTGGGCACCTGGATGCTCAGCATGAAGAGCAGCACGACCGGCGTGCTCAATGAAGATTATGTCAATGTCGCCGAAGCGCGCGGGCTGAAAGAGCGGACAGTCATCAGTTCCTATGTCGGGCGCAATGCCGCGCTGCCCTTGTTCACGCAATTGACGATCAGCATCGGCTTCGTGCTTTCCAGCGGCGTCGTGGTCGAAGAAATCTTCGTATATTGGGGCATCGGTCATCACCTGTTCCAGTCCATCACCGTGCGCGACTACACCTCGCTGCAAGGCGTCGTGCTGCTGTTGACGGCGGCCATCGTCTTCTCCAATCTTTTCGCCGATTTGACCTATGGCTTGCTGGATCCGCGCGTTCGTGTTTCGGGGGAGAAGTAATCATGGCATCCCCGTGGCTCGCGGCACTGCTGCATCTGCCGTTGGATATGCTGCGCAGTCTGTGGCGATTCATCGTCCGCCTCAGCGCCAACAAGCCGGGCTTCGTCGGTTTCTTGGGTCTGCTGCTCTATTTCTTCATCACCTTCATCATGCCCGGCTTTGTGGAATCCGATAACGAGCCGAAGCTGGACCAGATCACGGGACCCATCGGTTCGCGCATCCAGCTGGCTGTTCATCGCGACAACCCGCAATGGGACAGCCTGGAGGCGTTGGCGGGCAAGACTGTCGGCGTGGTCGATCAAACTGGCGGTCCCAGCTTCATCGAGCCCTGGCAAGACACGCTCACGGTCGAGAAGTATCGCTGGACGAGCCGCCGCCAAGGCCCGGGCATTCCAGCCGCGCTGACCGCCCTTGCCAACAAAGAGATCGATGCCTTGCTGATATTTTCCAAGTCGGTCAAGACCATCATGCAAGAGCAGGAAGACCCCGAACTGCGCCAGCTGTGGCAGGACAACATCATAATCTCCAATCCCGCGTTGGGTTATCCGCATCTGCTGGGCACAGACACGCAGGGCCGCGATATCGCCTCGCACATGGTGCATGGCGGGCGGATTCTGATTTTGACCGCGCTGATTGGCGGCGTCATCGCCACGCTGATCGCGCTCTTCTTTGGATCGCTATCGGCGCTAGCGGGCGGCTTGATCGACAAATTCTTCACGGCGCTGGCGAACCTGTTTCTGGCCATTCCCCAGTTCATCTTGCTGGTGGTGCTGGCTGGTATGATTCGCTTCGACAGCACGCTCTACCTCGGCGTCATCATCGGCTTGTTGATCTGGCCTGCCCTGCTGCGCGCCATCCGCGCTCAAGTGCTCAGCCTGCGCGAGCGGGATTTTGTCGAGGCAGCGCGCTCTCTGGGCTTGAGCATGAATCACATCATCTTCCGCGAAATCTTGCCCAATATGAGCAGCTATGTGCTCATCAACCTCATCTTTTCTATCACCATCGCCATGTACTTCCAGATCGGTCTGGTGGTGCTGGGTCTCGCGCCCATCAGCGACTACACCTGGGGCGTGATGATCTACTTCGGACGCTCGCGCGGCACGCTCTACAACCAAGACGGCGCGACCATGGCGCTGGCACCAGTGCTGGCGATCGCCCTGTTTCAGGTATGCCTGGTGCTGTTCGCGCGCGCTGTCGAAGAAGTCTTTGACCCGAGACTGCGCAGCGCTGCCTAGGGAGAGCGACTATGACCGCCATTTCGCCCGAAGCAGTCCTGCGCGTTGAGGATCTTTCCATCGTCTATCGCACCGAGCGTGGCGATGTGCGCGCGACCAACGAAGTTTCTTTTGAGTTGAAGCGCGGCGAGGCGATGGCACTGATCGGCGAGAGCGGCAGCGGCAAGACCACCATCAGCCTGGCGCTCATCCGCAAGCTGCCCAAGAATGCCGTGGTCACCAGCGGACAGATCCTTTATCAGCACGAAAACAAAGTGCAAGATGTGCTGGAACTCAGCCGGCGGCAGCTGCGTTCGTTTCGCTGGAACGATTGTGCGATGGTCTTTCAAGGCGCGCAGAATGCCTTCAATCCCGTCTTGAAAGTCCGCAAGCAATTTGAAGACACCGCCCGAGCACATGGCTGGACGGACAAAGAAGCCGTCAAGAAGCGCGCGCTTTCGCTGTTGGAGCTGGTGCGGCTGGATCCCGAGCGAGTCTATGAATCCTTCCCGCACGAACTGAGCGGCGGCATGAAACAGCGCACCCTGCTGGCTCTGGGCGTGTTGCTCAATCCGCAGATCGTCATCTTGGACGAGCCAACAACGGCGCTGGATATCTTGACGCAACGCGCCATCATCGATGTGCTGAACGAAATGCAGAAGCAATTGCTGTTCAGCATTATTTTTATCAGCCACGACCTGTCGCTGGCGGCAGAAATGGCGGATACAGTCGCCACTGTCTACGCCGGCGAAATTGTCGAAATGGGCGGGGTGAACGAGATCTTCTACCGCTCGCTGCACCCGTATACCTATGGATTGCTGACATCTGTGCCGACCCTGGAGCATGCGCAAGATGTCTTGCGGAGCATCCCAGGCTCGCCACCCAATTTGATCGCGCCGCCCAGTGGTTGCAAGTTTCATCCGCGTTGCAGCTTTGCCAGCGAACAATGTCAAGTAGACAGCCCGCAACTGCAGTTGGAGACAGAAACGCACCTGGCGGCCTGCTGGCACAAAGATCGGCTGCTCGCCAGTCGCAAGGAAGGCGCCTGATGCCCGAACCAATCATCGAACTGCAGGGCGTCTATCGCAGCTTCAAGAGCGGGCGCACGATCGTTCCGGTGCTGCAAGACATCAACTTCGGCGTCAACAAGCTGGAATTCTTGTGCCTGGTCGGCGAAAGCGGCTGTGGCAAGACAACCACTGGCAAGATCATCTGTGGCTTGCTTCCACCCAGCAGCGGCACGATCCGCTTCGAAGGCCAGGATATCGTCGGCCTGCGCGGCGCGGAACGACGGCGGCATCGGCGCAGCGTGCAGATCATCCATCAAGACCCCTATGCCTCGCTCAACCCGACCCAGACCGTGCGTGAAATGCTGAGCTATCCCTTGTTGGCGCATCGCTTGGTCAAAGGCCGCCGAGACGCGGATAACCGCGTGAACGAGCTGCTCGATCTGGTTGATCTGACGCCGGTGGAAGATTTCGTCGACAAATATCCGCATCAGTTGAGCGGCGGTCAGCGCCAGCGAGTCAGCATCGCCCGCGCTTTGACCACCGAGCCGTCTGTGATTGTCGCCGACGAATCGGTGAGCATGGTCGATGTCTCGATCCGCATCGGCTTGCTGCAGATGATGATGGACTTGCGCGACCGGCTGGATGTGACCATCGTCTTCATCACGCACGACCTCGCCTTGGCGAAGTACTTCGCCTGGGACGGGCGCATTGGCGTGATGTACCTGGGCCGGCTGGTAGAGATTGGCGCGACCCAGCAGATCATCGCTGCGCCACAGCATCCCTATACCAAAGTCCTGCTTTCTGCCATTCCCGAGCCCGACCCACAGAAGACGCGCAGCAAACAGCATATCCAGTTGCGCAGCGAAGATATCCCGCGCTTGACCGAGCTACCGCCGGGCTGTTCATTTCATCCGCGCTGCCCCTGGTATGTGCCGGGCACTTGCGATGTCGCTGTGCCGCAATTGAACCTGCCACCAGGAGCGATTGTCGATTCCGAAGTCGCGTGCATCCCCCTGGAACGCGGAGACGAGCTGGTCTTGCATGACGCCTGAGATGCTCAAAGCCTTTTATCGCATGGGCGTGTTTGTGCTGGGCACGTCTGTCTTGCTCTTTTTCATTGTCGAGCCAGACAGCGCCGAACATGCCGTTACGATATTGTCGGCTGGGGTCGGCGCTATACTGCTGCTGCTGGTCGCGCTGGCAAGCTGGATGATGAATCGCTGAGGCGCGCCAAGTATCCTTATGCCAGAAGAACTCGCTATCGGGCTGGACATCGGCGGCACAAAAACGGCATTCGTCGTTGCCGACCGCCTGGGGCATATCCACGAAGACATCATCCTGCCAACCGGCAGCGGCACCACGGCCGAAGATTTTTTAGACCGCATTGGCAGCCTGCTCAATCGCTATATTGATTGCAGCGCGGATATCTGTGGCATTGGCATTGGCGTGCCCGGACCAGTCGTGCCACAGCGTGGACTCGCCTTGCATGCAGCCAATCTCGGCTGGAAGAATGTTCCGGTGCGCGATGCGGTGGCCGCCCGGCTGTCGCGCCGCCTGCCCGTCTTTGTCGAAAATGATGTAAATTGCGGGGCGATCGGCGAGCATCAATTTGGCGTGGTGGAGGGCGTTTCCGATTTCGTCTATCTGATGGTTGGCACGGGTTTTGGTGGCGCTGCCATTTTCAACAATCAGCTGATGCGTGGCGCGGCGCATTCAGAAATGGAGATCGGACATATATCGCTGGATCCCATCAACGGACGACCATGCACCTGCGGTAGGCGCGGCTGCCTGGAAATGACGATTTCTGGCAAGGGCATCGTCGCCCATACACAGCAGCATCTCGCCGATTATCCCGATTCGCTCTTGCGGCAAAGCGAAACCACGGCGGAAGAAATCGTCAAAGCGGCGGAAGCAGGCGATTCGCTGGCCAAACATGTCATGTGCGAAGCCGGCAAGGCCCTGGGCATCGCCTGCGCCTGGTGCGTGAACCTCTTCAATCCACAGCAGATTGTTTTGGCGGGCGGTCTGATCGCAGCAGCCTATCACCTGCTGGAAGCGCCAATGCAGCGAGAAATGCGCGTCCGCAGCCTGCCCATCAACAGCGCGGCAGCCAATATCAAGCTGGCGAAGATGAGCAATGCGGGGCTGGGAGCATCGGCGCTCGTATGGCATCGCCGACATCAAGAGGAAACAGCATGAAAATCGCTATCGGCGGCATCGCCACAGAAAGCTGCACATTCTCCCCCTTGCCGACACGGCTGGAAGACTTCCGCATCGTGCGACAAGGCGATGCGCAATTTGCCGCGCTCTACCCATTCTTGTCCGACCACCCGCAAGTCGACTTTCATGGCACCATCACAGCCAAAGCCTTGCCCGGCGGTCCTGTCGAAGCCAGCGCCTACAGCACGCTGAAAAGCAGCCTGCTCGCGGATCTGCGCAGCTTGCTGCCAGTGGACGGCGTCTACCTGGACATGCACGGCGCGATGAATGTGCAGGGCATGGATGATGCCGAAGGCGATCTGTTCGGCGCCGTGCGCGATCTGGTCGGCCAAGACTGTCCAATCGCCGCCAGCTACGATCTGCATGGCAATGTCAGCCAGCGCATCATGACCCAGTTGGATATCATCAGCGGATATCGCACCGCCCCGCACATCGACACGCTGGAAACGCGGGCGCGGACGATGTCGCTGCTGCTGCGCTGCCTGCGAGAACAGGCACGCCCGCACAAAGCCTTTGTGCAGATTCCAGTCGGCTTGCCCGGCGAGAAAACCAGCACCGAATGGCAGCCGGGCAAGGATATCTATGCGGCGATTCCCAGCGAAATTGATGGCGAGCAAGTCTGGGACGCCACCATCCAGGTCGGTTATGTTTGGGCGGACGAACCGCGCATGACCGCCTGCGCCATCGCAATCGGGGGCGACAAGACAGCGATCATCCAGGCAGCTAATCGACTGGCACAGCGCTTTTGGGATCGACGCGCCGACTTCCAGTTTGGCGTGGAAGCGCTTTCCATTGACGACTGCATCGGCAAGGCGCTGGCTGTGCAAGCGGGAACGGTGCTCATCAGCGACTCGGGCGACAACCTGACAGCCGGCGGTCCAGGCGATGTGACGGCATTCCTGGAGCGGGCGCTGGCATTGAATCCGCCCGATATGGTCTATGCGGGCATTACTGACGAGGCAGCTGTGCGCGCCTGTTTGGATGCTGGCCTGGGCGGCGAGGTTTCGCTGTCGCTCGGCGGCAAACTCGATAACCGCAACTCGCAGCCCCTGCCCGTGCACGGCGAAGTCGAATTCATCAGGGCAGATGGCGATAATCCGCAGGTTGTGCTGGGTCTGGGTGGCATCCGCGTGTTGCTTTCGGCGCGGCGCACATCATTCCAGCGGCGGCAGCAATTCCTCGATCTGGGCATCATACCGGAGCGACACGCCATCATCGTTGTCAAAATTGGCTATCTTGTGCCCGAACTGAAAGCCATGGCGACAGGCGGCTCTTTCCTGGCGCTTTCGCCCGGCGCAGTCAATCAAGACATCACCGCCCTGCCATTCCAGCGCATCCAGCGACCCTGTTACCCCTTCGACGCGGATATGGAATGGACGCCGAACGCGCGACTGTATTAGAAACTCGTTGGAAATATGGTTAAGATTTCTGCTATACTGGCAGAGTCGGGCAATACGCTTCGGCAATTCTAGGCAACTCAATCTTCAGGAGACCGAACATGTACAAACTTAGCCGAGTCCTGCTGCTGCTGGCGCTGGCATCGCTACTTGTCATCGGGGCAAGCGCGCAAGAAGGCGGCATCCTCATCGGTACGAACTTCGGTGGCGACCCCACCAATATGAATCCGCTGATTTCCAACAACACGGTCGAGCTGGGCTTGAACGAATTCCTCTTCCCCAGTCTGTTCAATATCGACCCCGTGACTCGTGCGCCGATGATGGGCGGGCGAAACGATCAAGACAACGGTTTGGCGCTGGATTGGTCGATCAGCGAAGATGGCTCGACCTACACTTTCAACTTGCGCGATGACATCACCTGGAACGATGGCACGCCAGTCACCGCGCACGACTACCAGTTCACTTTCGATGCCTTGGCCAGTGGCGCGACATCATCGCCGCGCACCGATGTCTTGCAGAGCGTCGAAAGCATCGAGGCGGTCGATGACACGACAATCGTCGTCAAGCTGAAGGTGAATTCTTGCCGCGTCATCGAAGAGCTGGACGACTTTGGCATCTTGCCCAAGCACCACATCGAGCCCATGCTGGACGGCGACTACGCCAATATCGACACGTTGGAATACAACAAGAATCCCGATGTCACCGCCGGCGTCTTCAATTTCGGCGCGTTGATCGCCGATGAGCAGACCAGCCTGATCCGCAACGACAACCACTGGATGACAGTTTCGCCAGAAGGCTACATTATCCGCAATGTGCCCGACCAAATCGTCGGCATCGAGCAGTTCCTGGCGGGAGAAGCCAATTCGGTCGGCACGGCTGGCTCGGCCTCTGTGCCCCAACCGCGTATGCAAGAGTTCCGCGATCGCTCGGAGGCTGGCGAGTTCCAGATCTTCGAATATGTCGATGACGGCTTGACATTCGTCGGCTTCAACTTGGCTGACCGCGCCATGCCGGTCAATGGCACGGACGAAGACGGCAATATGCTCGACCAAGGCAAGCACCAGTTCTTTGGCGATGTTCGCGTCCGCCAGGCGCTCGCCCAAGCCGTAAGCTATGACGATATCATTGAAGGAGCGGCTGAAGGCGAAGCGATCCAGGTCAACAGCTTTGGCACGCCCGCGCTCTGGGGTTATGACGCCAGCATCGAACCTTGGGAATACAACCCCGACGCCGCATTGGCGCTGCTGGCAGAAGCCGGCTTCGTCGACCACGATGACGACCCGAGCACGCCGCTGGTCGCCACCGAAGACGCGCTCTATGCAGAGCCCGGCACCGAATTTGCCTTTGAGCTTTTGACCAATTCCGGCAATGTCGTGCGTGAAGCGGCCGGCACGATCATCCAGGATCAGTTGGGGCAGATCGGCATCGCGGTAGACTTCCAGACGCAGGAATTCGGCGCGCTGGTGCAGTTCCTGCTCGGTCAAGATTTCGACGCCATCATGATCGGCTTCACCAACCTCGATCAAGATACAGACGCTCGCAATGTCTTCACGCCAGTTGGCGACCTGGTGGGCGGCGGCTTCAACTTCGTGTCGTATCGCAACGACCGCGTGACCGAACTCTACGATCAAGCGCTTTCGCTGCCAGGCTGCGACTTTGCAGAACGGCAGGCGCTCTACCACGAGATTAGCAACATCCTGCACGAAGAGCTGCCTTGGTGGTGGTTGTTCGCGCCCTTCTCGATGTACGCGGAAGCCAATTCGGTGCAGAACTGGATGCCCTACGCAGAGACGCGCTACGCCAACATGGCTGATATCGCCATCAGTCCCTAAGCCGAACCTAGGCTAATTTTGGGGAGGAGCGGGCTGCCCAGCTGGGCCCCGCTCTTTCCCATTCAACAATCTTTGCGGGAAAAGGGATGTCTGAGCGATGATCAAATACCTCATTCGCCGCCTCGTCCAAGCCATACCGATTTTTTTTGGCATCACTTTACTTTCTTATCTGCTGCTGTGGCTGGCCCCCGGCAGCGTCGTTGAGCGCTTGTACTTCGCGCCTAATATCAAGGCGGAAACGCGGGCAAAACTAGCGGCGCAGCTGGGCATTGACGATCCTTTTCACATCCAGTATCTGCGCTGGCTGGCTGGCGATGATTGGCTGCGTTGGGATAGCGATGGCGATGGCGTCGCCGACCGTGCCTTGGAGTGGCTCGCGCCGCTGGATGAAGATGGCGATGGCATTCCCGAGCCACCGGGCGAAAATTATGGCATACTTCGCGGCGACTTCGGTCGTTCTTTCATCAAGAAACAACCCGTGATGGATATCATTTTGGCGAACCTGCCGGCCACGCTGGAATTGGGCATCGCCACGATATTGACCTCGCTCGTGATCGGCATTCCCGTTGGCGTACTCTCCGCCGTAACGCGGGGACGTCTCTTTGATAATCTCGCCCGTGTCATGTCGGTCATCTTCGACGCCATACCGAACTTTTGGCTGGCTTACATTCTGCTGTTTATCTTTGCCGTCGAGCTTAAACTCGTTCCTGTCGGCGGACGCTGCGTGCCGAATCTTTATGGCGTCTGCCCGTCGTTTTTCCAGCGCTTTCAATATCTCCCCTTGCCCACCATCGTCTTTGCTGCGGGCTTCGTGGCGCTCTTTTCGCGTTATGTGCGCACCTCGACACTAGAGGTGCTGAATGAAGATTATATCCGCACGGCGCGCGCCAAAGGTTTGTCGCCGCGGGTGGTCAATTTCCGCCATGCCATGCGCAATGCCATGATTCCCGTTGCCACCTTGCTCGGCCCCATCATCACCAATGTCTGGTCTGGCGCCATCATCATAGAGACGGTCTTCGCCTGGCCCGGCGTGGGCAGAATCGCCTTCACCTCAGCCATTCAGCAAGACTTCCCGGTGGTCATGGGCATCACCATCATTGCCGCGCTGGGCACCATCCTCGGCTTTCTGCTATCCGATATCCTGTATGTGCTGATAGACCCGCGGATTCGGCTGAATTAGGGAGCGCGCGATGGCACTTGTCAAAGCAAAAGCCAAACCCAAAGCGGAGGCTCTGCGCAGCAAATCGCTGACGGAACTCGCTTTCAGCCGTCTGTTGCGCGACCGTCTGACCATGATCGCTATCGGCGTCTTGCTCTTCCTGACCATAGCCGCCATCACCGCGCCACTGACCACGAGCCTGCTCGGCGTCGACCCAAACACAACTGACGCCTCTGCCTCAAAATATTTGCCGCTTTTTAGCGAAGGCCACCTGCTCGGCACAGATAATCTCGGACGAGATCACCTGGCGCGGCTTTTGTACGCCGGGCAAGTTTCGCTCTTTATCGGCTTTTCGTCGGCTTTTCTGGCGCTTGTCATCGGCGTAACGCTGGGCATCATCACTGGCTATTACGGCGGCTTCATCGATGATCTCGTAAACTGGATTATCACCACGCTCAATTCCATTCCCGTGCTGGTCCTGCTCATCGTGATTTCAGCCGTTTTCCGACCATCGGCAGAAGCGCTCATCCTCATCATCGTGCTCATCACCTGGACGCCAACCACCCGACTGGTTCGCGGCGAAACACTCGCCATCCGCGCGCGCGAATATATCGTTGGCGCGAAAGCCATTGGCGCGTCCGACTTCCGCGTCATGCAAGTTCACATTCTGCCCAATGTCTTCTCGCTGACCATCGTCACCCTCGCTCGCAACATCGGCATCGTCATGCTCATTGAAGCCTCGCTCAGCTTCTTGGGCTTGGGCGTCCAGCCTCCCACCGCCACCTGGGGCAATATGCTCAGCAAATCGCGCGACTTTATCACCAGGCAGCCACATTTGATGATCTTGCCCGGCTTGCTGATTACGATTGTCGTGCTCTGCCTCTATGTTATCGGCGATGGCTTGCGAGATGCCTTCGACCCGACCGCGCAGGACTGATCGTCTCCCTCAGTCGGTCGAGAATTTGTACAGCGTGGTCGACCGGAAGCGCTCGCCCGGACGCAGCACAGTCGAGGGGAAGTGCGGCTGGTTCGGCGAGTCGGGGAAGTGCTGTGTTTCCAGCGCCAGCCCATCGCTTTGCCGATACAACCGCCCGCTGCTGCCCACCAGCGTGGTATCCAGCACATTGCCCGCATAGAACTGAATGCCAGGCTCGCTCGTCCAGACTTCCATGATTCGCCCGCTGACCGGCTCATAAACCCGTGCCGCAAAGCCTAGCTCGTCAGCCGACAAGCCATCGCGCTGCAGCACAAAATTGTGGTCATAACCTTTTGAGCGGACGATCTGTGGGTGTGCCGAGCGCTGCCCAGGACCGATGGCTCTGGGGATGCGGAAGTCGAAGGGCGTGCCAGCGACCGGCTCGATCTCGCCAGTAGGAATTTGCATCGCGTCAGTCGGTGTATATTGATCGGCATTGATGGTCAGAATGTGATTGTAGATGGTGCCTTCGCCTTCGCCCAGCAAGTTGAAATAGCTGTGATTCGTCAGGTTTAGCACAGTCGGCGCGTCTGTTTCAGCTGAGTAATCGATGCGCAGGGCATTGTCGTCGTCCAGCCCATAGCATACGGAAATATCCAGCGCGCCCGGATAGCCTTCTTCGCCGTCCGGGCTTGTATAACGCAATTCCACCACGCCATCCCGCTCCTGCGCCTGCCAAACTCGCTTGTCGAAGCCGACCGAGCCACCATGCAAGCTGTTGGGTCCGTCATTTTTCGCCAAGGCATAGGCGACCCCGTCCAGGACGAAGCGCCCGCCCGCGATGCGATTGGCGTAGCGCCCGGTGATCGCGCCGAAATAGGGATGCCCGCTTGCATATTGCGCCAGGTTGTCGAAGCCCAGCGCCACATTGTTCAGTCGCCCGCTGCGGTCGGGGACGCGGATCGTGGTGATAATGCCGCCGTAGGTGATGAACTTGACTTGCATGCCGCGCGCATTTTGCAGCGTGTATTCAACAATCTCCCTGCCATCCGCCAATCTGCCAAAGTGCCGCATCGTGCCTCCCGCCCATCTGATAGCCGCTCAAGCTCGCCAGCATTGTACGCTGTTGTGAACCACTGCGCCCTGTATCCAATGCCGTATTCGCGAGTAGAATGGCGCCAGACGATCTACAGAGGGGAGAAGCAGATGAAATATCGTTCGCTCGGGCGGACTGGCGTGATGGTCAGCGAGCTATGCCTCGGTTGTATGAACTTCGGCGGACCCACATCAGAAGCAGACAGCTTCGACATGATAGACCACGCAATTGAAGCTGGCATCAACTTCTTGGATACGGCAAATGTCTATTCGCGCGGCGGCAGCGAGAGCATCGTCGGCAAGGCATTGCAGCGCAATGGCAAGCGCGAGCGCATCGTGCTGGCCACCAAAGTGCATGGACGTATGAACGATGACGACATTCTGGCGGCGGGCAACAACCGGCGGCACATCATCCAACAATGCGAGGCATCGCTGAAGCGGCTGCAAACCGACTACATCGACTTGTACCAGTTGCATCGTCCCAACCCCGATATCCCGATTGACGAGACGCTGCGCGCGCTGGACGACCTCATCACCGCCGGCAAAGTGCGCTATATCGGCAGCAGCACATTCCCGTCCTGGCGCGTCATGGAATCGCTGTGGGCTGCCAAAGAGTTGGGATTGAACCGCATCATAAGCGAGCAGCCGCCCTATCACTTGCTCGACCGCAGCATTGAGCGCGAAATGATCCCCATGGCGCAGTCCTATGGCATCGCCATCATCCCCTGGTCGCCCCTGGCGAGCGGCTTTCTGACTGGCAAATATCAGCGCGACCAACCGCTCCCCGCCGATAGTCGCTTCGGGCGTGGCACAGCTGTCCAACAATGGCGCGACCGGCACTTCACCGAACTCGGCTTCGATGTGCTGGAGGCTGTGCAAGAAATCGCCGCCGAGAAGGGCGTGAGCATCAGCCAGATCGCCTTGGCTTGGGTCAACAGCAAACCCGGCATCACCGCCCCCATCATCGGTCCACGCACCATGGCGCAGCTGCATGACAACCTTGGCGCGCTGGAAATTGAACTGAGCGCCGATGACCATGAGCGGCTGGATGCAATCGCCGAACCAGAGCGCGCAACTGTGCCCTACTATCACGGTGGCACGATCAACTTCAAGCCCAACGATCACACCTGGCTGTAAGAACCTGCTGGCAGGCCTGTCCATTTCCGCCAGCAGCGCCCTGTGTCCGATGCCGGTTTCGCGGGTAAAATGGCAGCATGCAACCCATAGAAGGGAGAACCAGATGAATTATCGCTCACTCGGGCGGACTGGCGTGATGGTCAGCGAGCTGTGCCTTGGCTGTATGAACTTCGGCTTGTCGACGCCGCATCGCGAAGGCATGGACATAATCGACCGCGCCATCGACGCTGGCATCAACTTTCTTGACACGGCAAATGTCTATGGACGCGGCGCCAGCGAAGAGGTCGTGGGCAACGCGCTGCTGCGCAACCACAAGCGCGACCGCATCGTGCTGGCGACCAAAGTGCACGGGCAGATGGACGATGACGACATTTTGTCGGGCGGCAACAACCGGCGGCACATCATCATGGAATGCGAGAATTCGCTGCGCCGTCTGAGCACAGAGTGGATCGACCTCTACCAGCTGCACCGTCCCAATCCCGATATCCCGATTGACGAGACGCTGCGCGCTCTGGACGACCTCATCACGGCCGGCAAAGTGCGCTATATCGGCAGCAGCTCATTCCCGTCCTGGCGCGTCATGGAATCGTTCTGGGCCGCGAAGGAGCTGGGATTGAACCGCTTCGTGAGCGAGCAGCCGCCTTATCACTTGCTCGACCGCAGCATTGAGCGCGAGATGATCCCCATGGCGCAATCGTACGGTCTGGCCATCATCCCCTGGTCGCCATTGGCGCGCGGATTCTTGAGCGGCAAATACAAACGCGGCGAACCGATCCCCGGCGACAGCCGCTTCGGCAGCGACTCTGGGCGTGGTGCGGCCTTCCAACGTCGGCGCGACCAACACTTCACCGACCTCGGCTTCGATGTGCTGGAGACAGTGCAAGAAATCGCCGCCGAGAAAGGTGTAAGCTCCAGCCAGATCGCTTTGGCTTGGGTCAACAGCAAGCCGGGCATCACCGCCCCCATCATCGGTCCGCGCACCATGGCGCACCTGGAAGACAACCTAGGCGCGCTGGAAGTTGACTTGAGCGCCGACGATCACGCGCGGCTGGATGCTGTCGCCGAACCAGAGCGCGCCACCGTGCCCTATTATCACGGCAGCATGGTGCCGTTCCAGGCGAACGAATACGGGTGGCTGTAGGGCGATTGATCACGCTTTTTTGATCGCTGCCAAGCGCTGGAATTCTTCCCTGCTCTTGTAGAAGTCATCCAGCGGATAACAGCCGGAAACCATGCCATTGCGCGGGGCGGTCGTGCAATCGCTGAAAGTGCGGCAGATTCGTTTGCGCTGCAGCGGTCGCCCCGCCAGCAAGTCCGCGGGCAGCTGCGGATAGCTCAAAGCCATGCGCCCCAAGCCCACAAAGTCCGCCATGCCCTGCCGCGTCACGGCCTGCGCCACATTGGGCAGCCAATCCTGCAAGTACGAATAGCCCGAGCCGACGATGGTCAAATCGGGGAAAGCCGTCTTCAGTTGCGCCGTCACCCGTATCTGCCGCGCCACGCCGACCAAGGGGTCTTCCGGCAGCAGGTAGCCATCCGATGGCGGAAAAATCGCGGGCCGCTGGATGTGAAAATTGTAATAGGGGCTGCCCGCCGTGATGCAGACCAGTTGGATATCGAGCCTTTGCAGCAAGTCCAGGAAGCGCTTGGGCTCGCTCAAGTCATAGCCTGTGCCCGTGCCATCGCCGCCAAATGCATACGGGTAGCGCCGTCCAGAAAATGGCGCTGGCTCACCGAGTCGGTCTTCGCCCGGCTGAAAAGGAATCCAGTCGATGGCGCTCAACCGCACGCCGATATCCAAGCCAGGGGCGCGGGCGCGGATCAACTCGACTGTTTCGCGCAGGAACCGCGTGCGATTCTCGAAGCTCCCGCCATACTTGCCATCGCGGTCGACGGCGCTGAGGAACTCATGCCCCAGGTAGCCGTGGCAGTGCTTGATATCGACAAAGTCGAAACCGGCCCGCTGGGCAAGAACAGCCGCCTGCCCAAAGTCTTCGATCAGCTGCTCGATATCAGCATCGCTCATCACGCAGGAGTCGTCTTCAACCTGGAATTTGGGGTCGAGGACAGGATGTCGATACAACACAAGCGGCTCGAGCAGCGCGCTGTTGGGACGGCAGAAGCGTCCGGAATGCGTCAACTGCAAGCCGATTAGCAGGTCGTTTGCGCCGGCGAAGTCTTGGGCATGCGCGTCCAGCAGGTCTTCTCGCAACTGCGCCATGCCAGCCAGGTTGCGGGCGTTGATGACCAGTTGGCGGGCATTGGCGCGTCCATCGTGGCGCACCGCGACAGCCTCGCCGCCCCAGATCAGCTTTGCGCCGCTCTGGCCAAATCGCCGCCAGCGCCGCCGCGTCAACTCCGATGGCTGCCCGTCGGCCGTGCCATCCCAGCCTTCCATCGGCAAAATGCAAAATCGATTGGCCAGCCCCCGCCCGCGATAAACATAGGGGCGCGCCAGAGGCGAATCCGCAGCCTCGACAAGCGCTTCGTCAATGGGCATGTCCGCGCCGACTGACTGGCAATAGCTGGAAAATTGTTCATAAGTGCGCAACTGGGCAACGCGTCTGATCGCCATGGGCTAGCTTTCATCCAAGACGCCGAGCCGCCGGGCGATATCGCGCAAAATGGCGATGTCGCTTTCGGGGCGCGCTGGCGAGTCTGCGTGAGTCCGGTCCGAACCGATCCAGCCGCGCAATTTGAGGAATTGCGCCGCCGAATGTTTGTAAGCTGGCACAGGCGGACGAAATGCCAGGAAGCCCAAATATTGCAGTAGATCGTTCAGTTCATAGAAGCTCGCGTCGCCATCCAGCCACATTTGGTCGCGCTGGGCAAACAAATCGGGCGCGAAGGTGCTCAAACCCAGCAGGTAATCGCTGCCATACATCACCATGTCAATCGCCAGATCGTTACCCGTATACACTTTGAAATCGGGGCGCAGGGCATCACGCAGGCGGATGCGCTGCCATTCCAGCTGGCGGTTGAGCGAAGAGTGCTTCGCGCCCAGGCATTTGTCCACGCCCAGCAAGCCGCGGTAAGTCTCCAGGCTGTAGATCGCGCCGAAAGGAGCGAACATCTTGCCCAGTTCGAAAGCGATGAATCCATCGGTCTTCGCGCCTATCGCTGCATACGCGCGCAGGATGTCGTCATCGCTCTGCCCGGTCAATCCAAAAGACTGGAAGACGATGGGCGTGCCGCCGTGCCGCTGGATGCTCTCGACCTGGCTGAAATAGGTATTTGCGTCAAAGGGGGCACCTGGCTGGTCGCCGACGAACGCGCCGGCCACAAATCGACCGCCGTCTAGCGTGCAACTGGTCGCGCGCAAGACTTTTTGCCGCTGTTCTTCGCTGATGAGGTTGGCGAAGCCTGTGTCCATGTTGACCGCAGGCGTGAGTCCAGCTTCCGCCGTCCGGCGCACATGGCTGGCGAGCCCGGGCCAGTCGATCTCGCCATTATCCTGGAAGGGCAGCAATATCGCCGAGATGCCCTCGATGCGGCGTTTGGGACGGATGAGGTCGTGTGGCGCGTAGTCCTTGTTCATAGCGTATTCCTTGAAATCTGCGAATTCAGTCTCCATCGGGCGAAATGGCTGCGACAGGTTGTACGACCCACGGCGGATTGTCTTTCAGCAAGCCGATATCGATGCCATTCTTGCTGGCGCTCACATCATCTCGGTGGTATTGCACAGCATAACCCAAGCGCGGCTGATCGCTGCTGTTTGCGCCCGAGCCATGCAGGGTCAGTCTTGTGAAGGCCACGGCATCGCCCGGCATCATACGCAGCGGCAGAAAAGATTCCGGCTCGACAGCGACTGTGCGGTGTCCATCGCGGTCTTCGCTTTCTACCGAGGCCAGCGTGCCAGCCAGGTGTGTCGATGGCGCGATTTGCAAGCAGCCATTCCGCGGACTCATTTCCATCAGCGCGAACCAGATATTCGTGCCCGGTCCATCAAAGCGCGTGTATTGATTGTCCTGGTGAAAATGAAATCTGCCACCGCCACCGCCGCTCTTTACAGCCGTGAATGGCAGGTAAACAGTCGACGCACCACCCATCAGACGCGCGGCGATGCTCAGCAGCGCTTCGGAATGCACCAGGCGCGCCAATCCCGAACCAGCCAGGTATTGACGGCTTTGACGCAGCTTGTCTTTGGATGTGCTGGCCTGGCGCAGCGCCTCGCGACTGATGCCCAGCCCCGCCATGATATCCAGCACTTCTCCCGCCAGGTTTTCCGCCGCCTCGCGACTGAGCAAGCCGGGCAGCGACAAATAGCCATATTTGTCATAGAAGTTGACCTCGTTGTCGGTCAGTTGGCTATAACGCAGAATCTCGTCGCCCATTCGCATCTCCCTAGGCCATGGTCGGCAGTTGGTCGCGGGTGATTTCGTAGCGCATTTCGCCGGTTGCCAGGTAGGCACGCAGTTCGTCAAACATACATTCGCCCAAACGCCGCGTGTCATTCATGCCGACAGCGCCAGCCAAATGCGGCGTCAGGATGATGTTGGGCAGGTCGTACAAAGGCGAATCGGCGGCTGGTGGCTCGGGGTGCGTCACATCCAGCAGCGCGGTGATGTCTTTGCGTTCGCGCAGCACAGCGACCAGGTCATCTTCGCGCAGCAATGCCCCGCGCGCGCTGTTGATGAAAGTGCTCCAGGCTGGCATGCGCTCCAGCAACCCGCGATGAACCATGCCGACCGTCTCTGGCAGCCAGGGCGCATGCAGCGAAACGACATTCGACTCGGCGAACAGGTCTTCCAGCGAAACCAGCCCGATGCCCAGTTCGCGTTCGTCCGCGGCTGTAGCGAAAGGGTCATGCGCGATCAGGTTCAGTTCGTAAGGAGCGAGCAGGCGCAGCGTCTCTCGTCCGACCATGCTCAAGCCGATGATGCCGACGGTCGCGCCGCGCACGCCGCTATAACCGCGATTCTTCTCGAAGCGGCGCACATCGCCTTCGTAACGAGCGGGTCCGCGTTCCTTGTGGTCGGGGCGTTCCTGTCTGTAACGCCGCGCCTCGCTCCATACGCCTTTCAGCGACAGCACGACCTGCGCCGCGACCACCTCGGCGACGCAGATGGCATTGGCATGCGCCGCATGTGTGATGCGGATTCCCCGCGCCCACATGGCATCGCTGACCAGCCGCTTGACCGTGCCCGCGCCATAAAAAACCGCCCGCAAGTTGGGGGCGCTGGCGACGAAGGCAGCATCCAATTTCGGGCAACCCCAAGACGACACCAGAATCTCCATCTCCTGCAACAGGTCGGGCTGGGCGGCGGCTGCTTCTCGTGAGAGCGGCGGCGCGAGCAGCTCGACATGTGCGGAAAACTTCTCCAGCAGGTCATCGGGATAGACGCGCTGACGGATTTCGTCGGGCAGGATGAACAAGGCTTTGAGCATGGATATTCCTTGCGTGTCGATTGCGCAAGCACTATTATCGCTTATGCGC
>DAOUJB010000399.1:0-11118 GCA_034423155.1 Anaerolineae bacterium
TGGCTGCTCGATACCAGTCACGGCGCGGATTATTTCCGGCGCTGGCATCGCGAAAAAGCCAATAGCGGCGGCTTGCTGGTGCACAAAGCCACGCATCACTTCGACCTGGTCAATTGGTGGATCGATGCTCGCCCCCAGCAAGTCTTTGCCCTGGGCGATCTGCTCTTCTATGGCGCAGACAACGCCGCCGCTCGTGGCGAAAGCTACGCTTATGCGCGCTATACCGGCGTGCCCGAAGCGGCCGACGACCCCTTTGCCCTGGACCTCAACACAAAACAGGCTTTCCGCGAGCTGTATCTGGCTGCCGAAGCCGAGACTGGCTACATCCGCGACCAAAATGTCTTTGGCGCGCCCATCACCGCCGAAGACACCATGACTGTCACAGCGCGCTACAGCAATGGCGCGCTGCTGTCTTATTGCCTGGTGGCTTATGCGCCCTGGGAAGGCTTGCGCGTGGCGGTGACAGGGACGCGCGGACGCCTGGAAATGGATATCGTGGAAAATGTCACGCACCTGCGAGCCGAGAAAGCCGCCGCCTCAGCCAGCAAAGGCGCGTTCAAGCGAACCGAGATTCGCGTTTTCCCCATGTTTGGCGAGCCCTATGTGGTCGAAGCGCCCAAAGCGGAAGGCGGTCATGGCGGTGCCGACCCGCGCATGCTGGCCGAAATCTTCGCGCCCGCTGGTCCGACCGACCCGCTGCAGCGCGCCGCAACGCATATCGATGGCGCGGCCTCTGTGCTGGTGGGCATCGCCGCCAATATATCGATTGAGAGCGAGCGCATGGTCGATATCCGCGAGCTGTTTGCGTTGTAAACCGCACAGCCATCATCGGCATGGCAGAGGACAGGACAGCTTTTCTACCCCATCCACAGCCCTTCCCCATGTCAATGAGGAAGGGAGACTCGTCGAGAAACCCGTGCGATTGTTGCTAATTTGTATGAAGACGAGCATCAGAATGCAGATTCAGCGAATGCGCTCCCACAGCGTCCTCCCGACGGGCCTGGGGAATGTAAGCACTGGCTACCCTCTCCGCCCTGACAGGTTGGGGCTGGGGGAGTGGCTGAATAACCTGGCCTGTCCTCTGGCGATCTGTCTGGCGTGGCGAAGTTAGGCGGGCTGCCCATTGTCGCTGTACAGGTAACAAGCCACCGACTGCCCGTAGTTGCCGGGGTAGTTCGGGGGTGTCTGTTCACATTCGGGCATGGCGTGCGGGCAGCGATGTCGGAAAAGGCAGCCACTGCGGTCATCGCCGGGCGAAAGCTCCTCCAGCGGGATTTCGACTGTGCCTTGCCAGCGACGGTCGGGGTCTGGGCGCGGGATAGAAGCGACCAGCAGCTGTGTGTAGGGGTGCTGCGGGTTTTGGATGACGCTGGCGGCGGAGCCCGTTTCGACCACGCGTCCGCGATAGAGGATGAAGATCTCGTCGCTGATTTGGTGTGCCGTTGCCAGATCGTGCGTGATGTATAGCAAAGAAATGCCGAATTCGTCGCGCAGTTCTTTCAGCTTGGTCAAGATGTTGGCGCGCAGAGAGGCATCGATCATCGAGACGGGTTCATCGGCGACAATAAGCTCGGGGTGCATCAGCAGGCTGCGCGCGACCACAATGCGTTGACGCTGCCCGCCGCTGAGTTGGTGCGGATAGCGCCCGAGCACTTCGCTGGAGCGCAAACCGACTTTGTCCAGCGCATCGTGGATCATTTGCTGGGCCTGCTCGCGGTCTTTGGCCAGTTTGAAGCTGCGGATGGGCGTCTGCAACAGACGGTCGATGGTGTAAAAGGGATTGTAGACGGCGAAAGGGTCTTGGAAGATCGCCTGCACATTGCGGCGGTAATCGCGGCGCTGGGCATTGGACATCGCCCACAAGTCGCGGCCTTGATAGACGACCTCGCCGCTGGTTGGCTTGATCATGCCCAGGGCCAGGCGTGCCAAAGTGGTTTTGCCGCTGCCACTTTCGCCGGCGATGGCGATGATTTTTGGCTGGTCGGCGCGGATGGCCAGGTCAAAACCTTCGAGGGCGACGATGCCAGCCGGGTTGCGCTTGTTGCCAGCGAAGGCCATCGTCACATGCTTCAGTTCCAGCAGGTTCTTGGGCTTCATGCGGACTGCTCTTCCACCAGGTGGCAGGCGACGCGGCGGTCGGCACGGACAAAGCGCAGCTGTGGGATGTCGACCTTGCAGCGGTCTTCTGCCACCGGGCAGCGCGGATGAAATGCGCAGCCGCTGGGCAGCTCGAGCAGCGAAGGCTGGCTGCCGGGGATGCCGGCCAACTCGCGCTGTTCTTCTGGTGAGGGCAGCGAGCTGATGAGAAGCTGGCTGTAGGGGTGTTGCGGATCGTGAAAGAAGCTGCGGATGGGCGAAACTTCGACCATTTTGCCGGCGTACATGACGGCGAGTCGGTCGGCGGATTGCGCCATCAAGCCCATATCGTGGCCGATGATGATCATGGCGGCGTTGAGTTGTTGCTGGACTTCGTTGAGCGTCTGCATGACGACGCGCTGGACAACGACATCGAGGGCGCTGGTCGGCTCGTCGGCGATAATGACGCTGGGCTCCAAGACGATGGCCAGGGCGATGCACACGCGCTGCTTCATGCCACCGCTCAGTTCGTGCGGGAACATTTCGGCGACGCTGTCTGGCAAGCCCACCCGCCCCAGCAGCTCGCTTATGCGCTTGTTGATGTGTGCGCGCGTCCAACCGCGTTCGTGCGCCTCGATTGCATCCGCCATTTGATGCTTGACCTTGACGACCGGGTTGAGCGAATTCATGGAGCCTTGCGGGATGAGCGACAGCCGACTCCAGCGGGTTTGGCGCATGGCTTCGCGGTCGAGCGTCATGATATCCTTGCCGTCGCCCAAAATCGCCTCGCCACCCAAGATATAGGCGGGCGGTTTGTGCAGGCGCATCAAGGCCAGCGCCAAAGTGGTTTTGCCGCTGCCGCTTTCGCCGACTATGCCCAGCCGCTCGCCAGCATACAGCGAAAAGCTGACATCATTGACAGCCGGGATAGCTTGCTCGCCGGCTCGGTACGATACGCGCAGGTTGTTGACCTGCAGGGCGATCTCTTGGCTCATCCTTGGCTCATCCTTGTCTCCTCAAGCGCGGGTTGACAAATTCATCCATGGCCGCGCTGACGAGGAAGAGCCCAACAAAGAGCACGATGAGGACGATGATGGGGGGCAGCCACCACCACCACAAGCCGCGGATAAGCGCAGAATAGAGCTGCGCCCAATAGATCGTCATACCCAGGGTCGGCACGCGCTGTGGCCCCAAGCCCAGCACTTCCAAGCCGATGCCAGCCAAAATGGCACCCGATGTCGCACCGACGAAACTGGCGGCGGCGATAGGCAAGATATTGGGCATGATTTCTTCGAAGATGATGCGGATATCGCGCAAGCCAGCCAGGCGCGCCATGTGCACATAGGGCTGCTCGCGCAGAGACAGCACCTGGGCGCGGATGGTGCGCGCGGTGAACATCCACGAAAGCAGGGCGATGATGATCGCCATATTGTCGACGCTCATCGTGCGCACTGAAGCCGCCACCACCAGCAGGATCGCCAGCGGCGGGATCGTCAACATGGTGTCGGTGGCTGTGCTGATGACCATATCGATGCGCCCGCCATAATAGCCAGCGATCAAGCCCAGGCTCGCGCCCAGCGTCACGCCGACAATGCCAGCCAGCAAGCCCATGCGCAAGGTTTGCGGCGTGCCCACGACCAGCACCGCCAGCATATCGCGCCCGCCACTGGTTGTGCCCAGCGGATACTTGGTTGAGGGCGGCTGGTTTGAAGGCACACTGATTGACCGCGAATCGTCAATATCGATGAACAATGGTCCCAGCGCGCTCAGCAGCAGCAGCGACCCCAGCAGCGCCATACCCAGCAACAATTTTGGCGTGCGCAAAATGTAGAGGACGACCGCTTTGGCGCGGCGCATGGTTGTGGCTAGCATGACTCCCTCACTCTTGCGGCGCGCTAGCGTTCGATGCGCGGGTCGAGCAGTGGATAGATCAAATCTACGACCAGCACAGAAACCGCCACGGTCAAGATCAAGAAGAAGGCGACGCCCTGCACCATATAATAATCAGAACTGCGCAAGGCGTTATAGAGCAGCCAGCCGACGCCCGGATAGGCGAAGACAACCTCGACCAGCACCGAACCAGACGCGACCGTGCCCAGCGCGATCGCCAGCGATGTCACCTGAGGCAGCAGGGCGTTGCGCATGGCATAGCCAAAGAAAACGCGGCGGTCGGACAATCCTTTAGCTTCCGCCAGCGTCAGATAATCTTCGCCCAGCACAGTCACCATCGTGCCGCGCATGCCCAGCGCCCAAAAGCCGACGCTCGTCAGCAGAATCGAAAGCGCCGGCAAGATGCCGTGGCGGATGACATCGAGCACGAAGTCGATATCCAACGTCGGGATCGTGCCAGAAGAATAAGCGCCACCCAGCGGCAGCAAGCGCATCACAAAAGCGAACAGGTAGACGAGGATCAAGCCCAGCAAATAATAAGGCACGGCCGATAGCACCATAAAAAAGGGCACGAAGCGGTTCACGGCGGCGGGCGTGCGCGGCCAAGCCATCAACGCGCCAAAGAACGACCCGAATGCGAAAGAAATCACGGTGCTTATCGCCAAGAGGCCGACTGTCCAGGGCAAGGCGCGCAAGAGCGCAGACTCGACCTTTTGTGGGTAATACGAAATGGAATAGCCCAGGTCGAAGCGCAGGGTGTTGACCAGGAAGCGGATATACTGCGTGAACACGGGTTGGTCGAGGCCAAAGCGCGCGCGGTAGGCGGCGACAATTTCTTGCTCGGCAGCGCCACCGGTGGATGCGCCGCGGGCGCGCAACTCTTCCAGCACAGCGCCGATGGGATCGCCCGGCGCCATGCGTGGGATGACAAAATTGGCTGTCGCGGCCAAGAGCACCACGATACCAAACATGATTATGCGCCGCGAAAGATAACTCATCTGCGCTTTTCACCCCTTGGGCAAGACGCCCCACCCGCAGCTACGGGCAGGGCGCAGTTTCGAGCAGGCCGGCTACATAGCCGGTTCAATCTCGGTGATCATCAGCAGCGCTGTCTGCCACCAGAAGCCGGGGTGGACATAATTGTTGTCCGCCGTTGGCCAGTTCGTCCAATAGTGGTTGTTGAACGGGGTGAGCAGCGAGGCTTCGGTCAGCGGCATGGCGGGCAGCTCGGTCAGCCAGATCTCGATAGCAGAGCGGAAGAGATCTTGCATGGCTGGGTCTTCGCTGGCTGTCAGCGCCATCTGGTCGACGATCGCGTCATATTCGGCATTTTCATAGCGGGTGCGCGAGCCGGTGACATCTTCGCCCAGCGGGGCGGAATGGCGGCTGTGGAAGTTGTCCAGCGTGCCATAGGGGTCGCGGACGGCACCACAAGCGACATCGATCCAGGCATTTGCGCCGCCGGTGCGGGCGGTTTCGTTGAAGGCGGCGTTGTCTTGCAGCTTGAAGGTGGCGTCAAAGCCAGCGCGCTGCAGCAGCTCGGCGATAACCGGCGCCATCTTCACCTGGAAAGTCTCGCCCTGGCGGATAGCCAGATCCATCTGCACGGTGTCGCCTTCGCCATCGACCCAGAGGTCATCGGCATTGCGGGTGAAACCGTTGGCGCTCATCAACTCATCGACCTTGTCCTGATTCTGCTCCAGGGTCGGGTGCGCATCAAAGAGGTCGGCGCTGGCGTTCATGTATTCCAGCAGGGGCGGATAGCCGGGCATAATCCAGTTGATGGTGCTGGTCATGCCTTCCCAGGCGATATCGACCAGGGCATCGCGGTTGATGGCATAGCTCATCGCCCAGCGCAGGTCGGGGTTGTCGAATGGCGAAACGGCGTTGTTGACCACCAGGTAGCGCGGGCAGGGGTCGAGGTAGGCGTAGGGCAGCTCGCTGTACCAGCCGGTGATGGCCGGATTTTGGTCGACGACAGTCTCGAAAGTGCTGCGGCCCATCAGCCACATGGTATCCAGCTCATTGTTGATGGCCAGGGCGGCGCGGCGCTCTTCGTTGCCAGCGGCGAGGAAAATGACGCGTTCGGGCGCGGGCAGGTCTTTGAAGCCCGTCTCTGCGCCCCACCAGTCATCGCGGCGGTCCCACACCGACTCGGTCTCGTTGGAGTTGACCAGACGATACGGACCGGTGCCGACCGGGTAGCCCGCATCCAGATCGAAGTTGGTGAAAGCGATCGGGTCTTCTTGCATCGAGTAGATGTGCTCGGGCACGATGTAGGTTGACCAATAGATGCCCACGCCAAACGCATTGAACAGGTAGCGCGGGTTGGGTCCGTTGAGCGTGATGACGACGGTGTGGTCATCCGGCGCGGCGACATTGCTGACGAAATCGGCATGACGATCGCTAAAGCGCGCATCACGGTTTTCCATCAGGAAGTTGAGCGTGTAGAGCACATCGTCGGCGTTGAAAGCCTCGCCATCGCTCCACTTGACGCCCTCGCGCAGGTTGATGGTCAGCTCGGTGTAGTCGTCGTTGAAGGCGGCGCTTTCTGCCAGCCAGGGCACGAGTTCGCCCGATTCATAGTTGTAATAGAACAGCGACTCGTTGCCGACCTGGTTCATGCCGGCATGACCGAGCGAACCGTTGGCGAGCGGATTGAAGTTCTCCGGCGCCGGGTTGCGCACACTGATATTCTCGATGACCAGCGTTTTTTCACGCGGGATTTCGGCCAGCTGGGCGGTGGCGCTAGACGCGACCAAGCTCAACAGGGCGCATAATACGCCAAGCGTCACAATAAATCTGCGATTGAACATGGGTTTTCTCCTGGTTATGCTTCGGAACGAGAAGTGAGTCGGGCGATTCTGCGCAGACAGAACCAGCGACTATCCCGCTAGTTTAGCACATCAACAAGACGCTGGTGTGTTGATCTTGGCTGGGCAGCGGCAAGCTCATTCACAATACACAGCGTAAACCGATTAACAAAGGAATTCGACTTATGCAAATGCGACAACTGGGCAACACATCGCTGATGGTTTCGCCGATCGGCGTTGGCTTTTGGGGGATCGTCGGCGGCGATTATTGGGGACCACAAGACGAGCGCGACACCATCAATGCCGTGCACGCAGCGCTGGATGCCGGCATCAACCTCTTCGACACCGCCGAGGGCTATGGCGATGGCTATTCGGAAGCGATGCTGGGACGCGCCTTAAAAGGACGTCGCGCCGAAGCCATCATCGCCACCAAGGTCAGCACGGTCAACCTGGCGGCTGCCGATATCCGCGCTGCATGCGAGCGCAGCCTCAAGCGCCTGGCTACCGATGTCATCGATCTCTACCAAATCCATTGGCCCAGCCGCTCTGTGCCTTTTGACGAGAGCATGTCGACATTGCTCGACCTGCAGCGCGAAGGGAAAATCCGCGTCATCGGCGTCAGCAACTTCGGAAAGCTCGACATGCCCGATATGCTGCAATGCGGGCGATATGACGCCAACCAGTTGCCCTACAGCCTGCTCTGGCGCGCCATCGAATTCGACATTCAGCCGCAGTGCGTCGAACACAATATCGGCATCCTGCCTTACAGCCCGCTCAACCAGGCTTTGCTGACGGATCGCTATCAGAGCGCCGATGACATGCCTCATTCGCGCACGCGCACCCGGCATTTCCGCCCCGACCGCCCCGACTCGCGCCACAATACGCCCGGTTTTGAAGCCGAAACCTTCGCCGCCCTCGCTGCGATCCGCGCCATTTGCGCCGATATCGGAGCCCCAATGGTGCAGGTGGCCTTGGCCTGGCTGCTGCACAAGCCCGCCGTTGCCTCGGTCTTGGCTGGCGCGCGCAATCCGCAGCAAGTCGAGGGCAATGTGCAGGCTGGGGCGCTTTCGCTTTCGCCACAGACGATGCAGCGGCTCGATGACGCAACAGCCGATCTCAAAGCCAAACTCGGCGGCGATCCCGATATGTGGGGCACGGGCGATCGCTCGCGTTATCGCTGAGCCCAGGGTAGCCAACCCCTCCCAAAATAGATAGCGTAGGGGCGAGGCGGTGACTCGCCCATTTAACCCCTCCCAAAATAGATAGCGTAGGGGCGAGGCGGTGACTCGCCCATTTAACCCCTCCCAAAAAAGATAGCGTAGGGGCGAGGCGGTGACTCGCCCGCAGCCACAAAAATTGACGGTCGTAGGGGCGACTCAAGAGTCGCCCACATTTCTGGCATTGGACAATTGGGCAACCCAATGGCTCGCCCCTACGCACGGTTGTCGGGGGTCTTTGTCGCCGAGCGCTTACCTGCGTAGCATGCATCGTGTACAATAGCGCCCTGTGCGAACCGCCAGCGCGAGACCTGCCCATGCGCAACCGCTACTTTTCTGCCCAGCCAGACATCCAGCGCGCCGCCGCACAGCTTTACGAGAGCGCCAAAGACCTGCCGCTGGTCTGCCCGCATGGCCATGTCGATCCGCGCCTTTTCGCCGATCCCGACTATCAGTTTGGCAGCCCGGTCGACTTGCTGATCATCCCCGACCACTACATCTTCCGCATGCTCTATTCGCAGGGCATCGCGCTCGAATCGCTGGGAATCCCCAAGAAACCGGCCGCTGGTCTCCCGTCGAACCAAGGGGAAGAAACAGCCGCCGCCAGCGACCACCGCGCTATCTGGCAGTTGGTCTGCGACAACTGGCATCTCTTCCGCGCCACGCCGACCGGCATCTGGATTCGCGATGAGCTGGCGGATGTCTTTGGCATCACGCGCAAGCTGAACAGCGCCAACGCCATGGCGATCTATGACGAAATCGCCGCGCAGCTGGCCAGCGCTGAATTCCGGCCGCGCGCTTTGTACGAGCGCTTCAATATCGAGGTTCTCGCCACCACCGACGCCGCCACCGACAGCCTGGAGCAGCATATCGCCATCCGCGAATCGGGCTGGGGCGGGCGCATCATCCCCACTTTTCGCCCCGATGCCGTGGTCAATATCGATGCGAACTGGCGCGACAATATCGAGCTGCTGGGCGAGGCGGCTGGCATGACAATCCGCGATTACGCCAGCTATATCCAGGCGCTCGAACAACGCAGATTCTTCTTCCAGTCTCTGGGCGCGACAGCCACCGATCACGCTGCTGTGAGCGCCTATACCGAGCAGCTGGCTGCCGCCAGCGCCGAGTCCATCTTCCAGCGGGCGCTGCGGGGAGAAGCCAGCCACGATGATGCCAGGCGTTTCACCGGGCACATGCTGTTGGAAATGGCGCGGATGAGCAGCGAAGATGGCTTGGTGATGCAGCTGCACATCGGCTCGTGGCGCAATCACAATCCAACCGTGTATGCGCGGCACGGGCGGGATATGGGCGCGGACATGCCCACAGCCAGCGAATTCACGCGCAACCTGAAGCCGCTGCTCGACCGCTTTGGCAATCACAGCCAGCTGCGGATCGTGCTCTTCAACCTGGACGAAACAACGCTCAGCCGCGAGCTTGCGCCTTTGGCCGGGCATTATCCCAGCCTGCGCCTGGGGCCGCCCTGGTGGTTTTATGACAGCTGGCTGGGCATCATCCGCTACCTTGATGCCGTGGTCGAAACAGCGGGCATCTATAACCTGGCGGGCTTCAACGATGACACGCGCGCGTATCCCAGCATTCCCACGCGCCACGATGTCTGGCGGCGGGCTTGCGCGCATTGGCTGGCCGGGCAGTTGGTTCGCGGCTTCATCGACGACGCAGACGCCCGCGACATGATGCGCGCGCTTGCCTATGATCTGGCGAAAGATACCTATCGTTTGTGATGATTGCCCCCTCGCCCCCCCCCCCCGACAGGTCAGGGGGGAAGCAAATGAAAGCGGGAAGAGTTTTGCCACAGAGGCACAGAGGTACAGAGGTAAAACCAAGTTAATCATGTGCAATCGAGCAACGACGCTTCTATTCGAACCATGTAGGGGCGATACTTGTATCGCCCACAGCACCGCCAGTGTACATGTGGGCGACTCAAGAGTCGCCCCTACCACATTCCTTCATTTCGTTGCACTTCTACTTGGTCTTGCCGAAAGAGCGAGCGAGGGGCTATCCGCCTGGTTCAGACGCTAATTGGAGAAGCAGATGACAGAATTCCTGAGCAAGGAAAATCGCAAAGCGCCGCGCCAGCCCGAGCGCATCGTGCAATTCGGCGGCGGCAACTTTCTGCGCGGCTTCGTCGATTGGCTGGTGGATGTGTTGAATGACGAAGCGGACTTCGGCGCGGGCATCGTCCTGGTCAAAGCCACGCCAGGCCGCTATGAGGCGCTGGATGCCCAGGATTGCTTGTTCACGACCTGGCTGCATGGCGTGCAGGCTGGCGAATTCGAGCAGCAAACGCGGCTGATCAACTGCGTCAACCGGGCGGTCTATCCTTATGACGACTTCGACTCCTACCTGGCATTGGCGCGTCAAGAAGGCATCCGTTTCATCTTTTCCAACACCACCGAATCGGGCATTGTGCATGCAGCGGACGACCAGCTGGACGCTGCGCCACCGGCGACATTTCCCGCCAAGCTGACGCGCTTTCTGGTTGAACGCTGGCGGCATTTCGGCGGGGCGTGCGAGGCTGGCTGCATCATCATCCCGACCGAATTGATCACCGACAATGCGACGCGCCTGCGAGAAATCGTCCTGCAATACGCCGCGCAATGGGCTTTGCCAGCAGATTTCTGCGACTGGCTGGCGAATTGCAATCAATTTTGCAACACCCTGGTCGACCGCATCATCCCTGGTTATCCCGCCGCCGATGCCGAGCGCCTCTTCGAGCAGCTGGGCTACCGCGATCGTCTGCTGGTGGCTGGCGAGATTTATCACAGCTTCATCATCGAAGCGCCGCAGAGCTTGCTGGACGAGCTGCCGCTGGCACGGGCGAAAACGCATCTGGATGTCAAAATCGTGGCTGATGCTGCGCCCTACCGCACGATCAAAGTCCGCCTGCTGAATGGCGCGCACACCGCCATGGTGCCGCTGGGTCTGCTGCTGGGGGTGGAATCGGTGCGCGAGGCAATCGAGCATCCGGCGCTAGGGACATTTATTCAGGAACTCATCTTTCAAGAAGTTATCCCGTCGGTCAGCGAGGTGCCGCGGGCGGAGCTGGAGACTTTCGCGCGCCATGTCTTCGACCGCTTCCGCAATCCGCGCATCCATCATCG
>DAOUJB010000400.1:0-1687 GCA_034423155.1 Anaerolineae bacterium
GCGGGCCACCTCATCGAAGCCGCGGTCGCCTATTCGCAAGCCACGGGCAAAGACAAGCTGCTGGGCGTATTGTCGCGCTTCGCCGATCATATCGACGCGACCTTTGGACCTGACGATGGCAAGGCGCGCGGCTATCCCGGCCATCCCGAGCTGGAGCTGGCGCTGGTCAAGCTCTACCGGCATGCTGGCCAGCGGCGTTACCTCGATCTGGCGAACTATTTTATCAACGAGCGCGGACAGGCGCCGCATTATTTCGATATCGAAGCGGCGGCGCGCGGCGAAAAACGCGAAGACTTTTGGGCGCAGACCTACCGCTATTGTCAGGCGCACGCCCCTATCCGCGAGCACACCGAAGCCACCGGACACGCTGTGCGCGCCTGCTATCTGTATGCGGGTATCGCCGATGTGGCGCTGGAGACGGGCGATGCCGAGCTGCTGGATGCTTCGCGGCGGTTATGGGACGACCTGACGCAGCACCAGATGTATGTGACCGGCGGGCTGGGACCGGCGCATTCCAACGAGGGCTTCACTTTCGCCTATGACATGCCCACCGAAACAGCTTATGCCGAGACATGCGCATCAATCGCGCTGGCATTCTGGGCGCAGCGCATGTTCCATCTCGATCCCGACAGCCGCTACATCGATGTGATGGAGCGCGCCATCTACAACGGCAGCCTGGCCGGGCTGTCTCACGATGGCGAGACTTTTTTCTATGCCAATCCGCTGGCATCGTATCCTCGCGTCAATCCCTACAGTCGCTGGAGCGGCATCACCAGCGACGAGCATTATCGCCGCGAGCCGTGGTTCTTCTGCCCTTGCTGCCCGCCTAATATCTCCCGGCTCATCGCGGGCATCGGCGAGTATCTGTATTCGCAAATGGGCGACCGCGTCTATGTGCATTTGTACCAGGACAGCACAGCCAGTTTGCAAGTGGCGGGCGGCGCGTTGCAGCTTGAGCAGCGAACGGATTATCCCTGGCGCGGCGATATCGACTTCACAATTCGCTGCGATCAGCCGCGGGACTTTGAGCTGGCGCTGCGATTGCCCGATTGGTGCGCCGATTACAGTTTGTCGCTCAACGGCGCGGATGTCGATGTGGACAAGCAGCGGGGCTATCTCGTGCTAGGGCGCAGTTGGTCGGATGGCGATAGCGTGTCGCTGCGCTTGTCCATGCCAGTCGAGCGCGTCTTGCCGCATCCGGATATTCGCCAGGCGGCCGGACAGCTGGCCTTGCAACGCGGTCCGCTGGTTTATTGTCTGGAAGAAGCCGACAATGGCGGACGCCTCGCCAATGTGGCTATTCCGCCCGATGCCGCGTTTCGCGCCAGTTTCGATGACGACCTGCTGGGTGGCGCGAGCGTCATTCAGGGCAAGGCGCTGCGCAGCGAAGCAAATGGAGACAATCCGGCGCTTTATCGGTATCAGCGCGGCGCAGAACAGACGCATGCCGAGTTTGAATTCAAAGCCGTGCCCTACTATCTGTGGGCGAATCGCGAGCCGGGTGAAATGCGCGTGTGGATGCGCAGCAGTTGATTGGCAGTCCCCGAGCGACCGTGCTGGCGGCGTTCGGTTCTATTTTGTTGGCGTGCAGAATAATCATAAGGAGAAGCAAAATGAGCGTATCAAGAAGAGAGTTTCTGAAGTTGGCCGGTTCGTCGGCGGGGGCGCTGGCGATGCTGTCGCGGAT
>DAOUJB010000401.1:0-11779 GCA_034423155.1 Anaerolineae bacterium
TCACCGACTGGCGCAATGGCTGCGGCCCGGCGATGTGGTCAATATCCCGCCGGCCGATGGCGCATGCCACACGGTCTTGCGCACGCAGGGATTGGATATCGCCGCCATCGCCCAGCAATACGGCATCGACGATCCCTATGCCATCATCGAAGCGCCTGCCAACGACCTGGCAGCGGTCACGCCCGACTTCTTGGCGCCCAGCAATACCTTCCTTTTCATCCCCGGCGGCGAAGGTCCGGTCATCACCTGGAATGCGCCGGTCGAGCAAGACAGCGCCGGCAATGTCGTGGCATTCGACCCGGGCAGCCCATTCAGTTGCGGCGCGCGCAGTGGCGGTGGCGCCTATTGGTCGAATCCGCTGCCCAACGGCACCTTCGTGCGCGGCTTTTATGCCGGGCACAGCGGCATCGATATCGCTGCTCCGACTGGCACGCCCATCTATGCCGCCAACAGCGGTCCTGTGCTGTATGCCGGCTGGAACAACTGGGGTTATGGCAATACCGTCGTCATCGGACACGGGCCATTTTCCACGCTCTATGGTCACATGAGCAGCCGCAATGTTGGCTGTGGGCAGACTGTGGTGGTGGGGCAAGTCATCGGCTTTGTGGGCAGCACGGGCAATTCGTCGGGTCCGCACCTGCACTTCGAGATCCGCTATTTGAACCAGCCCGCAGACCCTTCGGCGACGACAGGCATCGGCTGGTGAGCGACTTCCGCGCTGTCGATGAGGCCTGGTTGGCGCTGGGCAATGGTGCCGATTCCCAACTGCGCGCCGAGGCGGTCGTTTACTTGGGCGAGCAGCGTTATGCCCCGGCCGTGCCGAAATTGATCGAGCTGTTGCGCGAAGCAGATCCCGGCACGCGCTATCTGACTGCCAAAGCGCTGGGACAGATCGGCGACGAAGCAGAAGCCGCTGTGCCCGCCCTGCTGGAGGCGTTGCGCGGCGACGATATGTTCTTGCGAGCGGGCGTAACCGGCGCGCTGATCAAAATCGGCTATCCCGCTGTGCCCGGGCTGACAATCGCGCTGTTCGATGACAGCAACGCGGTCAAACGGGCGGCTTGCAAAGCCTTGGGCAAGATCGGCAATCCGCGCGCTGTCCCCGCCTTGACCAATGCGCTGCAAGATGCCAACGCTGGCGTGCGCCGCCTCGCCCAAGAAGCGTTGGAGCGCATCAACAGGAAGGAACATCGTAGGGGCGACTCTTGAGTCGCCCACATGGTCAATGGCGACGTTGTGGGCGATACAAGTATCGCCCCTACATGTTGGGAATTTGAGCGGCATTGCGCGATTGACGCATGACTTGCTCGCATATACTACAGTGGGAATGTAACAGGAGACTGACCATGTTCTCACAACCTCAAATCGAGCAATTCCGCAGCGAGGGCTGGTTGGCGGTTGACGACTTTTGGAACGAGCGGGAAGTCGCCGCCATGCGTGCCGAGCTGGAAAGCCTCAAAATGCGCGGACTGCTGCGCAATGTCGCCACAGCCGGCGATGGACAGACGCCAGCCAGCGACCAAGTCAATTTGCAGCTTTGCCCCATGTTCCCGCACAGTCCGCTCTTCCGCGCCATGCCCTTCGCCGACAAAGCCATCGCCGCCGTCCAGCAATTGATTGGCGACCCGGTTGTGCTGCATCTGGATCAAGTCTTCCTCAAGCCAGGCAAGCAGGGCAGCGGCACCAACTGGCATCAGGACAACGCCTATTTCCAGATCGACGATCCATTAAAAGGCACCGCGATGTGGACGGCTGTGCACGCTGCGACTGTGGCAAACGGCACCATCCATGTCATCCCGGGCAGCTTCCGCACTGTCTATCCACACAGCCGCGACCCCTACAGCGACCATCACATCCGCTGTTATCCGCCCGAAGACGCAGCGCTGGCGATTGAGCTGCCGGCGGGTGGCGTGGCTTTCTTCGCCTATGGCGTGGCGCATTGCACGCTGGCAAATACGACTGAAAAAGAACGGGCGGGGGTGGCGCTGCATTTCATCAACGGCGGACAAGACGCCACAGCCAAGAGCGGCTTCCCGCTGGGCAAGCGGCCCTACCTCAGCGGCGAACGAGCCAGCGGCGGATTGCATGAGCATGGCGAGGTCATCGCGGGCAGCTGGGGGCGCGAAGTCTCGGCAGCGCTGGCACAATCTTGAGGCGAGCTAGGTGCCGTAGGCCTGCCTGCCCAGCAGGATCTGCCGCAAGCGAAACATGTCGGTGCGCGAGGTCAAGTCCAGGCTGATCGGCGTGACTGATATCAGGTTATCGTGCAGCAGCGCATACACATCGCTGTCGGGTTCGGCCAGGTCGGGGTCGGCATGATAGCGATAACCCAACTTGGCGGGGTCGCTCAAGGTCAGGCGCTCCGGGCGAGTAGGAAAATAAACGCGCCGCCGTGACAGTCGCGTCAGCCGCCAGTCTGTCATTTCAGTCGCGCTCCAGGGCACATCGATCTTCAGCACATCGACATCATCAGGCAGCGCCGCATGGTCGAGCAGCCAGTCGCCAAAGCGTCGCGTCCAGGTCGCGGCGGGGCGAAAGTCGACCTTGTCGCTATGCGTCAAATGCAAGTCGGTGGTCGTCTGCAAGCTGACGGCGATGGAGCGAATGCCCAGACTCGCGCCTTCGAGCGCAGCGCCGACTGTGCCAGAAATCGTAACGCCGTTGCCGGTATTCTCGCCATAATTGATGCCACTGACCAGCAAGTCCGGGTGTTGTTGCTCCGCCAGCTCGAGCACGGCATGCTGCACCGCTTGCGCCGGCGTGCCATCGACCGCGTAGGCATCGCAATCGCCAAAGTCGCCGGGCGGCGCGTACGGGAAGATGCGCCCCTCGCTGTAATGCGGCATGCTGCGCCCCATGCCCGATTGCTGTTCGCGCGGGGCCGCCACCAGCAGCCGTCCACAGCCGCGGAAGGCCGCCACAGCCGCCCATAATCCCGGCGAGTCGATGCCGTCGTCGTTGGTGAACAATATCGTGGGTTGGTTCATTGCCTATCCTGCTGCCTTGGCGATAGCCTGTCGCCAGGCTAGTCGTCGATGATTAAATTTGTGCCCGCGCCTTGTTAAGCGATAGTCCAGGCTCGGCGATTTTGCCAAGACCAAGCGGCGATTGTACCACTCTTTCTATCCGCCTCGATCCCCCTACGGGTCTGACGACACGACATGCGCTTGGTTGGCACCCCCCATCCCCCGGCCCCTTACCCCCACAAGGAGGGAAGGGGAGCTACGGAATCCGAGATTGCATAATACAGCCCCTCCCTCATTTTGGGGGAGGGGTTTGGGGTGGGGGCTCACGCCAGTCGTGGCTGCATCTTTCGTTCGCGCAGGCGAATCGCTTCGTACAGCGCCAGAGTCGTCAGCGCCGTGACAAACACGAAGCGCGGGATGATCTCCAGCCCCTGCGTCTCGGCCAGCACGCCAGCCAGCCAGGGCAGCAGCGCCATGCCCAGGCTCGCGCCGGTGAATTGCAAGCCGATCGCGTTTGCCACATGCGCCTGCCCGACCCGACCCGGCGTATCCGATGCCATCATGGGTGCGAAAGGCGCGATCGCAAAGCCGATCAACGCCAAGCCCAGCAGGCTGCCGAACCCGCCCAGGTCTGCCGCCAGCAATCCCGCGCCAAGGAGCATGCCCAAGCCGTTCAGTCGCAAAAAGCGCACGCTGCCGATGCGCGCGATGACGATGCCCGCGGCGAAGCGGCTGATCGTCAGGCTCGCCCAATACAGGCTGACCCAACTGCCGGCGGTCTTGGCGTCGATGCCGCGCGCTTCGATCAAAAAGCTGTTGGCAAATTGCCCCGCCACCAGCTCGACGCCCACGGCCAGCATGAAGGTGCCGGCCATCAACCAGATAATCGGCAGGCGCAGCGTCGTTCCCAGGCTCGCGTGTTTCGGGCCAGCCCTTTCTGCGCGCGCCTCGCTCAAGCGCCAACGTTGCCGGGTGACGAAAAATACCGCCAACAGCAGCAGGCGTATAAGCGTGAAAATGACATAAGCCCAGCGCCAATCCAAGCCCAGGTCGATGACGACGAATGTGATCAGCAGCGGTCCGATGGTCGCACCTACGCCGAAACTGCCATGCAGCCAATTCATCTGCCGCGCCGAAAAATGCACAGCCGCGAAGGCATTCAAGCCGGTCGCCATCACGCCCGCGCCGAGCCCGCTGCCAAATGCCACCAGCATCACCATCGGCCACGAGCCCGCCAGCGCAAAACCGAGCATGCTGCCAGCGGTGATCACCAAGCCAGCCATCATGATGAAAGCGATGCCAAAGCGGTTGATCAGCGGGCCGCTGGTCGAGCTGGTCAGCAGCCGCCCCAAAGTCGCCACGGTCACCAGCGCGCCCAATGCGCTGAGCGTCACATTGAAATCGGCCTGCACATAAATCCAAACGACGCCTATGGCGCTGTTCGATATGCCGCCGACCGTGAAGACCAGGCAAGCCAGCGCGAAGAGCCCGCGCATATCGCTGTTTCGTCCCGTCATCGTTGGTCGCGCCCCAGTCGCTGCCGCAGCAAGCCCCACAGCCAAGCCAATTCGTCCAGCCGCAGCCAGCGCGCCGCCAGCCAGAAGATGCCGCCATAACATAATCCGGCGATGACCACCAGCAGCGCTTCGTGCAGCACAGTCTCCGCGCCGATCCAACCTTGCAGCGCTGGCAAGCTGACTGCCGCGGCCGCCGCCATGACCAGCGAAGCCAGAAGCGCCTTTCCGCCAGTCGCCAGCAGCCGTTGCCCGCCAAATCCGCCTAGCCTGCGCCACAGCAGCGCTCCGCAGATGATGGCATGCGCGGCATGTTTGAGGCTGTCCGCCAGCATCAGGCTGTACAAACCCAGCGGCTCGAACAGCAGCAGCGCCGCCCCGACATACAGCGCCAGGCACAGGATGCCGACCAGCGCCGGCGTCAAGGTGTCTTTGCGGGCATAAAAAGCATAAACCAGCAGCAAATCCAGCGCCGCAAATGGCAAACCCAGCAGGTACCAGCGCAGCGCCCCGCTCGTCACCAGCGTGTCGCCAGCCAGGAATGCGCCATTTTCAAAGAGCAGGGCGATGATGGGCCTGGCCAGCACGAACAACCCAAAAGCAGCCGGCAAGATCAACGCCAGCGTCAAGCGCAAGCCCAAGCCCAGCGTATCGACAAAGGCGCGCGCCGCCGTCGTATCCAGCGCCTGCCGCGCCAGAGTGGGCAGCACCGCCGCGCTGATGGCTGTGGCCACCAAACCCTGTGGAAACTGAATCAGGGTGGTCGCCCAATTCATAATGCCGATGCTGCCTTCGCCGGCATGGCTGGCCAAGCTGTAGCTGAAAGGGCGGATGATCAGCGTGTCCAGAACCAGCGACAGCATGACCGGGATGTAGAGCAAAGCGATGCGCCGCAAAGCCGGCTGCCGCCAGTGCAGGTTTGGCCGCAAACTCCGCAACGACAAGCCGGGCAGCTGCAAAAGCATTTGCGCCAGCGAGCCGACCAGCCAGCCCAGCGCCACCGCCACGATGCCCAGCGACGGCGCGAGGATCAGCGTGAGCGCCACGATGCAGCCATTAAAGACCACGCCGGCAAATGCAGGCAATGTAAAGGCGTGCAGGGCGAACAGAGTGCCGCTGAATAGCGCGAACAGGCTCAGCGCGAGCAAGGACGGCGCGGTGATGCGCAGCAGGTCGGCAGCCAGCGATTGCGTTGCCGGGTCTGCGCCAGAAGCGACCAGCGGCACGATCTGCGGAGCGAATATTTCGATCAACAGCACCAGCACAGCCAGCGCCGTCACAATCAGACTGGCCAGAGCCGAAACGCTGCGCCACAAGTCGTCTTTGCCGCGGCGCGCCACGACATCGCTGAGCACAGGCACGATCGCGCCATTGACATGCCCGCCGATGAGCAGGTCATAGATGGCTCTGGGCACGATGATGGCGACTTGCAGGGCATCGACCGCGCCAGTCGCGCCGAAGAGGTAGGTGATGACCGTTTCACGAGCCAGCCCGATGATGCGGCTGCTGACATTGCCCAGCGCCAACATGCCGCCGGCGCCAGCGATGCGCGCGTTGGTTCGTTCTTGTTCGGCAGCGCGCTCGGCATCTGCAGCGGGCGAAGCTCGGTCATCCACGCTGCTGATTATACAGACGCGGCGGCAAATGCCTAATCACAAATGCGCGCAGGCAACAAATGGTACACTCAATCAACGATCGGCAGGCGGATACTCCGAGCGGGGACATGCGTGCATTGACCAGGGACGACCTGCGCCAGCTGCGGCTGCGGCATCAGTGGCTGGGGCAACGCGAAGAACGCAGCGCCGCTGAAGTTGTGCGAAGGCTTTGCGCCCTGCAATCGCAAGAATGGGCAGCGGCGCAACTGGCGCTGCGGGCGCGGTCGAAGAGCATCGCACAAGCCGATATCCAGCATGCGCGCGAAACCGAGCGTTCCATCGTGCTCAGCTGGAGCTTGCGCGGCACGCTGCACCTTGTCGCCGCCGCCGATCTGCGCTGGCTGCTGGCTTTGTGTGGCGAAGGCGTCATCCGCTCGACGCGCCGGCGGTATCAGCAACTCGGCTTGACAGAAGCCATACGCGAAGCAGCGCTCGAGGCGATGCGCGCAATCCTGGGGCGAAATGGCGCATTGAACCGAGCCGAACTGGCAGCGGCGCTGGGCGAATATAGCATCCCGGTCGCCGGGCAAGCCATCCACCATCTCGTGCGCTTTGCGGCGCTGCGCGGATTGATCTGCCATGGTCCCGAACGCGCTGGCAAGTTGACATTCGTGCTGCTCGAGGCCTGGTTGCCCGAGATCGCTCCCGCTCCCGCCGACCCGCTGGCAGAGTTGGCGCGGCGATACTTGCTTGCCTGCGCGCCAGCCACAAAAGACGACTTCGCGCAGTGGTCGGGTTTGCGCGCGGCACAGGTGCGGAAGGCTTGGGCAGCGGTTTCAGCCGAGTGCAGACGCGTCATGACACCCGCTGGCGAGGCGCTGATACTGGCAAATCAAGAGGAAATCACTGAAGCCGAAACGACTCTGCGCCTGCTGCCTCGCTATGACAATTATCTGCTGGCGCACAAAGATCGCCATTTCATCATCGCCCCAGACCAGGCGCGACAGGTGTATCCCGGCGGCGGCTTGATACGCGCTTGCGCCCTCAGCAATGGAGAGGCGAGGGCGATCTGGAAGCTGGAAAAGCGGAGAGCGGGCATCCGCATCACCATCACGCCTTTTGCAAAACTCGCTTCGGCGCATTTGCCGCTGCTGGAAGCCGAAGCAGCATCCATTGGGGAGTTTCTGCATGCGCCTGCGGAACTGCGCGTGCAGGGCGGATAACTAGTCCTCGCCGAGCTTGACCTGCACAACCAGTTCTTCCAGCTGGGGGATGATGCCGCGCGCTTCCTGCTGGACGCTCGCTACGATTTGCTGGCTTTGCTGCAGGCTGGTCGACCCCGACAGCGAGATGATCATCGCGCCATACAGGCGATGCCCGACCCAGCGCAGCCGCAGCGATTCGATAGACAGCACGCCAGGGACTTCCAGCGCATGCGCCTCGACATGTTCGACCAGGTGCGGGTCGACCGCGTCCATCATGCGCAGCCAGATCGCGCGGATGGCATTCCAGGTGATGCCCACGATGGCCAGCGCGATGACCACGCCAACGATCGGATCGAGTATGGGCGCGCCGATCAGCGTCCCCAGCACGGCAATCAGCACCGCCAGCGAAGTCAAGCCATCGATGCGCGCATGCTGTCCATCGGCGATCATGGCGTCCGAGCCGATGCGCCGCCCGACGCGAATCTGCATCTCCGCCACCAGCTCGTTGCCCACAAAACCCACCAGCGATGCCAGCGCGATCCATTCCAGGTTCTCCAGCGGCAGCGGATTAAGCAGGCGCTGCGCCGATTCGTACAGGATGTAGGCTGCGCTGAAGCCGATGGAAATGACGATGAAAACGCCGGCGATATCTTCCAGTCGCCCATAGCCATAGGTGAAGCGCTTGTTGGCCGCCCGCCGCGCAAAATAAAAGGCGATCAGCAATGGGATGGAGTTGAGCGCATCGCCCAGGTTGTGCACCGTATCGGCGAGCAGAGCCACGCTGCCGCTGGCGACATAGATGACGACCTGCAAAGCCGTGGTCGCGCCCAAAGCCAGCAGCGCCAGCCAGACCGTGCGGATAGCCAGTTGATTGTGCAGAAAAGCCGAGTCGCCAGCCAGGTCGGCGTGGCTGTGGTCATGCGTGAAACCGGGCAGGTGCAGCGCTTGGGCGATCCTGGCGAGAGGACCGCCGCTGTGATGATGGTGCGAATGGTCGTGCGAGTGCGCCATTGGGTACGACCTGTCCAGGGTCCGACTAGTCTAAGTTAACCACAAAGACACAAAGGGCACAAAGGACGGCGGTAACGAGGCGAGGCGGAAGCGAGATTGCTGTAGGAGCGAGTCGCCCCCGCGCCCCTAGTTTGTTCGCCAGACGCACGCCCTTCTAGAAGCGTCTCACTGAGAAACCCATTTTGCAGGAGTTTGAGGATATATGTGCCCAGCCTCACCGCCCCGCCGCATCCATCGCTGCGACAGCCGCGATCGCCACAATATCCTCGACATCATCGCCGGCTTGCAGCACATGCACGGGCGCGCCCATGCCCAGCAGAATCGGTCCGATCGCTTCGGCATTCGTCAGGCGCGAAAGCAGCTTGTAACTGCTGTTCGCCGCATCCAGGTTGGGGAAGACCAGCACATTGGCATCGCGCACGCGGCTGAATGGATAGCGCTGCTCGATGATATCGCTCACCACCGCCGTATCCGCCTGCATCTCGCCGTCAATCTCAATCTCGGGCCGCCGCGAACGCACCAGCTGCACCGCCCGGCTCACTTTGTTGCTGTGCGGATGCGGCGTCGCCCCGAAATTGGAAAATGACAGCATGGCCACGCGCGGCGCGAAACCCAGCGTCCCCGCGAAGTCGTTGGCGAGGATGGCGATCTCTGCCAAAGTCTCGGCGTCGGGATCGATATTGACGGTCGCGTCCGTGAACAGGTAGCTGCGCCCTTCGATGACCATCAGATAGACGCCGGCCGCCCGCGTCGCCCCAGCCCGCGTGCCAAAGACTTGCAGCGCCGGACGGATGACATCGGGATATTCGTAGGTCAAGCCGCTGACCATGGCATCGGCATCGCCATTTTTGACCATCAGGCAGGCATAATAATTGCGCTGACGGACGAGCGAGCGCGCCTTGTGCAGCGTCACGCCCTTGCGCCGCCGCAAAGTATAGAGCAAGTCGCGGTAGGCGTATTGGTTGTCGGCTGCATAGTGGTCGAAACAGACCGGCGCGTAATTCAGACCCAGATTTTCGATGGTCGCCTGGATGCGCTCGGGCCGCCCCAGCAGCACCGGCTCGGCGATGCCTTCGTCGCGGACTTGCAGGGCGGCACGGATGATCTTCGGCGTTTCGCCCTCGGGGAAGACGATGCGCTTGAGCTGTCCAGCCCGCGCCCGATTGATGATATTCTGCCGCACCTGCCGCCCGCTGCCTTGCCGACTGATGAGTTCTTCGCGATATTCGTCCAGGTCGATATTTCGCCGCGCCACGCCGGTTTGCATGGCTGCTTCTGCCACAGCCGGCGCGACCCACAGCAGCACGCGCGGATCCAGTGGTTTGGGGATCAGATAGTCGCGCCCGAACTTGATGCTGTCTTGTCCATAAGCCGCCAGCACGCTATCGGGCACATCTTCGTGCGCCAGCGCCGCCAAAGCCTGCGCGGCCGCCATCTTCATCGCTTCGTTGATGCTGCTTGCATATACATCCAGCGCGCCGCGGAAGATGAATGGGAAGCCCAGCACATTGTTGACCTGGTTGACATAATCGCTGCGCCCAGTGCCGATGATGGCATCGGGACGGACTTCCAATGCCAGCTCGGGCATGATCTCCGGCGTGGGATTCGCCAGCACGAAGAGCATCGGGTCGGGCGCCATGCCCACGATCATGTCTTGCGTGACCGAGCCAGCGATGGACAAGCCGATCAGCGCGTCCGCGCCTTGCAAGGCATCGTGCAGCGTGCGCGCATTGGTCGGGATGGCGAACTCGGACTTCTGGATGTTCATGCCTTCTTCTCGCTGATGATGGATGACCCCGCGCGAATCGGCCATCAGCAGATTTTCGGCGGCCACGCCCAACGACTTGAAGAACTTGCCGGTGGCGATTGCGCTGGCGCCCGCGCCGTTGATGACGACCTTGATGTCCTCGATGCGCTTGCCGGTGACTTCCAGCGCGTTCAGCAGGGCCGCGCCGCTGATGATGGCCGTGCCATGCTGGTCATCGTGAAAGACCGGGATGTCCAGTTCGTCGATGAGTCGCTCTTCGATTTCAAAGCATTCGGGCGCTTTAATATCTTCGAGGTTGATGCCACCGAAAGTCGGCGCCAGCGCTTTGCATACCGAAATGACTTCTTCGGCTGTTTCGGCGACGATTTCAATATCAAAGACATCGACATCGGCGAACTTCTTGAAGAGCACGCCTTTGCCTTCCATAACCGGCTTGGAAGCCAGCGGACCGCGATCGCCCAAGCCCAGGATAGCGCTGCCGTTGGAGATGACCGCCACGAGGTTGGCGCGCGCGGTCATCGTGTAGGCGGCCAGCGGGTCTTTGTCGATTTCCAGCACCGCCTCGGCGACCCCGGGCGAATAGGCCAGCGACAGATGCAGCTGGCTATCCAGCGGCTTGGTGGGCGCGATCTGGATTTTGCCGGGTCGGCCGCGCGTATGGTAGTCGAGCGCTTCCTGGCGGGTGAAAGATGTCATGGCGAACTGCTCCCCAGACGATGGATGAGACTTGTACATATCTTACCGCATGCAGGCAACAGCGCCGCCTCGCAGGAATGTCTAAGTAAGACCAATAAAGAAATGCAACAAAAGAAAAGAAAGGAATGTCGTAGGGGCGACTCTTGAGTCGCCCACCTGTACACTGACGGCGTTATGGGCAATACAAGTATCGCCCCTACATGTTCCGAATATGAGCGGCGGGGATAGCGTGCGCTACGATTGAATCTGCCACACACTATCTCTTGCCAGCGCGTTCTGCGACAAGGACGAGCGCTTCAATCCAGCTCGGCGCAGATGGCGTCGACGAAAGCCTCTGTGCTCATGCCGATCCCGCCAGACACATCGGCAGTATGGTCGCCGCGGTGCAAAGCGCGATGCACAGCCGCCTCGATGCGGTCGGCCACCGCCACCTGCCCCCACTTGTGCCGCGCCAGCATAGCGCCGCTCAGCACCGCCGCGGTCGGATTGGCGATGCCCTGCCCGGCGATATCGGGCGCAGAGCCATGCACTGGCTCGGCGATAGCGACTTCATCACCCAGGTTGAGCGCCGGCGCCATGCCCAAGCCGCCTCCCCAGGCCGCCGCCATATCGCTGAGGATGTCGCCATAGAGATTGGGCGTCAGGATGACATCAAAGCGCGTCGGGTCTTTGACCATCCAATACGCGGCTGTATCGACCAGCAGTTCGTCGGTTTCGATGTCGCTGTACTGGCGCGAGATTTCGTAGGCCACGCGGCGGAACAAGCCATCGGTCTGTGGCAAGACATTGCCCTTGTGCACGATCGTGACGCGGCTTCTGCCCTCTTGTCTGGCGAGGCGAAAGGCGGTGTGGGCGATGCGCTCGCTGGCTCGCCGCGTGATGCGCTTGGTGGCCGTCCCCGTGTCGCCGGCATCGGCTGTGTGTTCATCGCCGATATACAGGTCTTCGGTATTTTCGCGCACGACCACCAGGTCGACGCCTTCCCGCGCGGTGGGCACGGGCAAAAAGCGGGTGGGACGCAAGT
>DAOUJB010000402.1:0-7404 GCA_034423155.1 Anaerolineae bacterium
GCTATGCCCAGCCAGTTCCAGCTTGGCATCCAGCTTATCGACAAAGGCGGGCAGATTCTCGATTTCAATGCTTTGCGCTTTGCCAGCCTCGCAAAA
The DNA here is from genome assembly GCA_034423155.1 of Anaerolineae bacterium. Classification (GTDB taxonomy): domain Bacteria; phylum Chloroflexota; class Anaerolineae; order Aggregatilineales; family Phototrophicaceae; genus UBA6055. The sequence goes on from DAOUJB010000402.1 coordinate 97, forward strand.
TGCGCGCACAGACACCAAGCCGCCCGGCGCTTCCAGCATGAAGTGGGTTTCTGGTTCGCGCATGGCGATTAAGCCCGTGTCCAGCAAGACTGTGGCGACGCAGATGGCATTGGAGCCCGACATGGGCGGCGTGTGCTCGGGTTCCATGACGATGAAACCCCAGGCGGCCTCGGCATTCTTTGGCGGCACCAACAGGCTGATATGCTTGAAAACGCCACCACGCGGCTCGTTCAGCACAAATTGCCGCAGGGAATTGTCGCTGGCGAGGAAGCGCGCTTGCTGCCAGAGCGTATCGCCGGGCGGAGCGGGCACGCCACCCACGATGACATTGCCGACTTCGCCTTCGGCATGGCAGTTTACGATATGAATCAAGCGAGAGCTGCGCATGGTCTCGTCCTCGGCTGGCGGGGCTGCCCTGGATTTGACCACAGTTTGCGGCGGCGGCACAAGCGGCGCGTTTGACCATCCGCCCGGGCTGTGGTCAAATCTTGCCACGAGACAATTCACGCGGATGGAGCAGAGGCATGGAAATCGATTACCTGGCGCGGCTGGATGCCCTGCTGGAACAAAGCGGCGCAGACTTGGTCGGCTTTGTGCCCGGCGAAAATATGCTGTACTTCACTGGTTTGCACTTCCATTTGTCCGAACGCCCCATCCTAGGCTTGTACAGCCGGCAGGGATTGTCGTTCATCATCCCCGAGTTGGAAGTGACCAAGCTGGACGCCCGCCCCGATCTGGAAGCGCGGCGCTTCATGTGGAGCGACCAAAGCGGCTATCAGGGCGCATTCGCCGAAGCCGTAACGGCGCTGGCCGGCGCAGGTGCAAGCTGTGCGCTGGATGGTGAAACACTGCGCTACTTCGAGTGGCTGGCGCTGGAAAAAGCCGGTTTGCGAGCAGCCGAAACGCGGGATATCGGACAGCTCTTCCTGAATATGCGCGCGCGCAAAAGCCCGCAAGAGATCGCCAAAATGCAGCGAGCCATCGACATCAGCGAAGCGGCGTTGAAAGCGACCATGGCCTGGGCAAGACCTGGCCTGACCGAGCGAGAAATCGCCGACCGGCTGTCCGCGGAGATGCTTGCGCGCGGGGCGCAGGGCTTGGCCTTCCTGCTCGTGCTGACGGGCGAAAAGAGCGGCCTGCCCCATGGCGGCACGGGCGATCGCGTTTGGGGCGCAGACGAATTCCTGCTCATCGACTTCGGCGCGCGCTTTGAGGATTATCCCGCCGATATCACCCGTACTTTCTGCGCCGGCGAGCCAAGTCCACAGATGCGCGCGATGGCCGAGGCTGTTCATGACGCGAACCTGGCAGCCCGCCAATTTGCCAAGCCCGGCGTCAGTTGCGAAGCTGTCGACCGCGTGGCGCGAGAGGTCATAGAAGCGGCCGGCTTCGGCGAATACTTCATTCACCGTCTGGGACATGGCTTGGGGCTCAGCGTGCACGAACTGCCCAATATCGTGGCGGGCAACAAACAACTGCTCGAACCGGGCATGGTCTTCACAATCGAGCCGGGCGTCTATATTCCTGGCGTAGGCGGTGTGCGCATCGAAGACAATGTGGCCGTCACCGAAGACGGGATTGATGTGCTGACTTCGTACCCGCGCGAGCTGTAGGCTTCAAGCGCGCATCACGCCGCAGACGGGGGCTGGCCAGTCAAGCGTCTCGTGCCGCGCATGCAATGCCTGCAAAGCCGCCTTGCCCGCGGATGGATAGGGCGCGCCTCGTCGCTGGTTGATGTCGACATTCATCTGCACGATCTCGACAGTGCAGGCCAGTTGCTCGCGCGTGTCGTTGATGACAAAGCCCATAAAATATGCGCGTTTGGGCGTCAGTTCCAGCAAGCGGATGTACACGCTGACCTGCTCGTCTAGCAAAATCTCGGCCAGGTAGCGGATGTGCTGCTCGAGCGCGAAGTTGCCATACTCGTCGGCAGCCGCATAGATTTCGCCAAAGCCAGCCCGCTCGAAGACCGCGACCAAACCCTTCTCTACCAGGTGCACATAATACTGCACATTGACATGCTGGTTTTCGTCCAGGTAGGCGGCGGGGATCGTCTGCCGATGGACAAGTTCCAGCTGGCGGATTTCGCTTAGCGTGGTGGTGATGTGGCTCATGGCGACTCTCGTCTGTTTGGGTTGGTCGGCATTATAATCGCGGCAGCGCCGACATCACAGGAGCAGCACCTCGTGAAGACCGCCCTGCTTGTGCCAGGCAATGCCGCGCGGATTCGCCCCTTACGCAGCGTAACCTTCGGCTGGATCTCGCAGTTGCGCTGGTCGCCGAGCGGCGACATGCTGGCGATTGCTGGCGGCGAAGGCGTGGCGGTTTATCGCGGTGGCTTCGGTGGGGCGGCCGACTTTCGTCTGGGCAGTCATAGCGCGCCGGTCAAGGATATCGCTTGGCATCCCGATGGCAAGTTGATCGCCTCGTGCAGCGCCGATACCAGCATCATATTGTGGAAGATCGCCGCGGAGTCCATTGCCGAATGGGCGGCGCTGGCGGGTCATCCCGGCTCGGTCGAGGCATTGGCTTGGCATCCCGATGGCAGCAGCTTGGCCAGTGGCGGCGCGGATGGGTCAATCCGCTTGTGGGATGTCGCGTCTGGCGGGTTGCAAGCCCAGCTGGCGGCGCACGCGGACGAAGTTACCACGCTCGTCTTTGATGCGAGTGGGCGCTGGCTGTATTCCGGTTCGCGCGATGGCAGCATCCGGCGTTGGGATATGCGCGCGAACTACACAAGCGACAGCGTGGGCGGGCACGACGACTGGGTGCGCGAGATTGCCCTGTCGCCGTCTGGCTACTTGGCATCGGCGAGCAAAGATATGTCCATCCGCCTGTGGGATACCGACTCGCCCCTGCCAAGTGCACCTGAATCGGCAAATCGCAGGCCGCACAAGCGCAGATGGCAAGCGCATGCAGGCGGCGTGGATGCGCTGGCATTCTCGCGGGATGGCTCACTGCTGATCAGTGGCGGGCGCGATAACTGTCTGCGCATCTGGGAGACCAAAACGGGGCGCGAACTGGCGGCGCTGGTGGAACATCGGCGTCCCGCGCTGGCGCTGGCCATGCACCCGGCTGGCGGGCTGTTGGCATCTGGCGGCGGCGACAATCGTGTCGTTTTGTGGGCGGTCACCCTCTGAATAAAGGCTCGCGTGTGCTAGACTCGCCTTGTTGGTTTGCATATCCCAAAACAGGAGGCGGCAGATGGACGAATCGGCAGCGGCATGGCGAGCAGTGCGCGCGCGACAAGTAATCTCCATGCGCCTGACATTGAAGTCGCTGGGGCATATCGTGGCGAGGCTCGACGACAAAAAAGCCCGCAGCCTGCGCGATGGCGCCGACGGCTGGTCGATCATGGAAATCGTCTGTCATCTGCGCGACTTTGATGTGATTTTCTACGACCGCGCCGTGATGATGATCGCGCAGGAACATCCGCAACTGCCGGCATTTGACCACGAAGCCATGGCGATTGAGCGCGATTATCAGTCGCAGTCGCTGGTCGGCGCATACGCTTCGCTACAGGTGTCGCGGCTGCGTTTTGTCGACTTCTTCAAACGTTTGAGCCCGGAGCAATGGGCGCGCAGCGGCATCCACCCGGAGCGCGACAGCTTCAGCATGACCGACGCCGCCATGCAAGTGCCCTTGCACGACCTGGATCACATCGAACAGATCACGCGCGTATTGGCGAGCGCTTGAACGACCTGTGCGCGCCGAAGTAATCGCCCACAATGCCAGCGTTGAGCATGTGGTCGACTCAAGAGTCGCCCCTATAAGTGTTCTTCCCAGTTGTCGCAAACCTATATTGGAGAAGCTTGTGACGCGTCGTTGTTGTCGGTTCATAACAGCCAACAGGAGGCTGCCTTGCAAGAGCTGATCGAACGAATCCGCAGAGAAGGCGTCAATCTGGGTGGGGGCATACTCAAGGTCGACAGCTTGCTCAACCATCAGATCGATCCGCAATTGATGGCTGGCATGGGCAAAGCCATCGCCAAGCGATTCGCCGGCGTGCCGATTGATCGCATCCTGACGGCCGAGATCTCGGGCATCGCGCCGGCGCTGATGGCTGGTATCGAAATGGGCGTGCCGGTCGTTTATGCGCGCAAGAAAAAGCCCATTACCATGGCCGGTCCGGTTTATCTTGAAACCGCGCCCAGCCATACCAAAGGCGGCGAAACACTGCTGCTGGTCTCGGCAGAATTTCTGCATGCGGGCGAAAATGTGTTGATCATCGACGACTTCCTGGCCAGCGGCCGCACGCTGCTGGCGTTGGCACGGATCGTCAAGAGCGCGCGCGCCAATCTGGTCGGCGTCGGCGTCGTCGTGGAAAAAAACTTCGAAAGCGGCCGGGCAGCTGTGCAAGCCCAGTACGATGTCCCCATTCACGCACTGGCGACAATCACCGCCATGGACGGCGACAGCATCAGCCTGCTGGATGCGCGGCAGTCGCGCCTAGAGCTTGACTGAACGCCCCAAACGCGCCGAGTCCTGCGCCGCCAGGGCAAAGCGCAGCACTTCGCGCCCTTGCTCGCCGGTGAGCTGCGGGGGATCGCCACTGAACCAGGCATCGATAAATTGCCGCGTCGAGTTGATGAAGCTGTGCTGCCAGCCGACCGGCATGTCGGAAAATGTGCGCGTCGTTCGGTCGCGGTAGAGCACGACTGGCGGCGCATCCAGCATCTTGCCGTGCCCGCGCGTAACCCAGATGACGCCTTTGCTGCCGGTGATTTCAATGCGGTCGTCCTGGGCGTAATGCTGCGTATCCAACAGCAACTGCGGAGAATAAACGCATTCCAGCGAACCATAGCGATTGCCCGGGAACTTCCAGGAGACGATAGCTGGCGCATCGAGATATTCGCCCGGCGCGACTTCGCTGCTGCCGATCCAGGCGTGGACTTCTTCGGCCATGCCCATGAAGTGCCAGCCCAAAGCGAATTTGTGATGTCCGTCATCAAAGACCAGCGGACCGCCGCCACATTCATCGGGCGTGAATCGCCAGGCGCGCGCGCCGCTTGGCACATCCCACTCGTCAGGGCTGATGCCGCTGTTGCTCTTGATGCGGATTGTCAGCGGCTCGCCGATTTCGCCGTTGTCGATCAAGGCTTTGGCGCGCTGCACAGGCGGGTAGAAGATGAAGTTTTCGTAGACTTTCAGCAGTAGCCCGGCCGAATGCGCCGCCGCCACCATCTCATCGGCTTGCGCCAGCGAAAGCGCCATCGGCTTTTGCACCGACACATGCTTGCCCGCCGCAATGGCAGCCAGCGTCGCGCTATGATGCAGGTGATGCGGAAGCAAGATCTCGACCAGGTCGATATCGTCCAGCGCCAGCATGTCGTTGTAATCGCTGAATATGCGCGAGTCGGGCAGGCCCCATTTTCGTCCGCGCGCCTGGGCGAGCTGCAAGTTGCTGTCGCAGATGGCGACAATCTCGGCTCGCTCATCGTCCAGGTAGGCGAGAGCGTGCAGGTCGGAAATGCGTCCCGTGCCAATAAAAGCCGCGCGCAGTTTGTTCATGGCGGATTCGCTCCTTGTGTATGCCACAGAGTTTATCCCCGCGCAGTGGAACTCGCCAAACCGTCTGTGCCCCTGTGGCAATCCTGCGCTACAATGCCAGCATGATGAACAACCAGACCGATGCCCACGCCATGAAGCTGCTCGACCTGCCGCTGATGCTGCGCTTGAAGCAGAACGCCATCGTTTTGCACAGCGAACTGGGATTGACCGAAGACGCCCGCGGGCAAAGCAGCGCCTTGCTGAGCAGCATTGTTTTTCCGCGCGGCTTGCATACGCTGCTGGCACAGCGCGGCGAGCAAAATGTGGTCGGGCAATTTCGATATCGGCAGGGCGAGCTGAACGCGCATATCGTCTACCTGGCGCCGACGCTGGAAGAGCACGAAGACGACTCGATCTGGCTGCATATGTTGGACGCCATGGCCGCCCAGGCCGGCAAGACGGGCGCGCAGTCGCTGGTCGGCGAAGTCGAGCTGAGCCATCGCCTCTTTGAGACCATGCGCCGCGCCGGGTATGCTGTTTACAGCCGGCAGGTTATCTGGCGCTGTGGTCCCCTCGGCGATCAGCCTGCTCCGCCTGAGTTGAGCATCCATGCCGAGACGCAGGCTGACCAGATTGGCGTATCCGCGCTGCTGGGCAGCACCATCCCGCGCATCATGCAGGCGATCTTGGGACCATCGACCGACATGGCGGGTCTGGTCTATCGCAGAGATGGCCGGATCGAAGCCTATATCGCCTATTCAGAAGGCAAGCACGGCGTGTATGTTCTGCCTTTTGTGCATCCAGAAGTGCTGGACGAAGCGCCCGACATCATCGCCGCCGCCTGGCAGCAGATCGAGCGCAGCCGCAAGCTGCCCGTGTATGTATGTGTGCGCGGCTATCAAGGCTGGCTGGAAAATGCCATGCGCGATCTGGACTTTGACCCCTGGCTCGAGCAGGCGGTGATGGTCAAACACCTGACAGCTGGCGTGCGCCAGGCTTCTTTTGAGCAAGTCGGGCTGGGCGCAACTGGCGGACGCAAACCCGCGGCGACCCTGCGCATGGGCAACGAAACCAAGATGCAGCGCGACCCCCTGTAGGCAGATCGGAGGCAAACGCCGGTTCAATGGACAAGCGAATCACGGACGACTTTGATATTCTGCGGCGCGTGCTGCCCAAGCGCATCCGCAGCGCCATAGACGAATTGGGCAATACCAGCCAGCTTCTGGAGATCGTGCTGGATTTGGGACGCCGGCCGACCGCGCGTTATATCGCTGGCGAATATGAGCTTTCGCAGCACGAAGTTTCTGAGGAAGACCTGCGAGGACTGGTGGAAGAGCTGGGCGACTTCGATGCCGACAACCGCGCCGGCATTGAGCGATCGCTGCACCGCATCTCGGCCATCCGCAACCGCCGCGGCAAGATCGTCGGCTTGACCGTGCGTATCGGGCGCGCAGTCTATGGCACGATCGACATCATCGGCGATTTGATCGAAGCCGGGCAAAGCGTGTTGCTGGTGGGTCCGCCGGGCGTTGGCAAAACGACCCTGCTGCGCGAGGCGGCGCGGGTGCGTGCGCGCGACAAACGCGTTGTCATCGTCGATACTTCCAACGAGATCGGCGGCGATGGCGATATCCCGCACGAAGCAGTCGGCAAGGCGCGGCGCATGCAGGTAAGCAAGCCCGACCGCCAGCACGAAGTCATGATCGAGGCGGTGGAAAATCATAATCCCGAAGTCATTATCATTGACGAGATCGGACGCGAGCTGGAAGCCAAAGCAGCCCGCACAATCGCCGAACGCGGCGTGCAGTTGATCGGCAC
>DAOUJB010000403.1:0-9996 GCA_034423155.1 Anaerolineae bacterium
CTGCTGCTGCAGAGCGCCGCCAACTTGATTAACGAATATGCCGATTTTCGGCGTGGCGCCGATGCCCTCAAACAAGCCGGGCAAGGCATGACCATCAAACGCCAGATCCTGTCGCCGCAGAAGGTGTTGGCTGGCGCGATATTGACCACGCTGGGCGGCTGCCTGATCGGTTTGCTGCTGTTGGCGCAGAGCGGTCCGCTGCTGTGGTTGATCGGCATTGGCGGCGTGCTGGTGGCGGTTACTTATACAGCCGGTCCTTTCCCGCTGGCCTACAATGGGTTGGGCGAAATCGCTGTCGCCATTTTCATGGGTCCGGCTATTGTGGTCGGCGCGTATTATGTTATGGCTCCCGATGTCAGCGAGGCGCGCATTTGGCAGTTGTGCCTGGTTTCGCTGCCAGTCGCCTTCATGGTCACGGCGATATTGCATGCCAACAATATCCGCGATATGGACGCCGACCGCGCTGTGGACAAACGAACGCTGGCGGTGCTCTTCGGCATTCGTTTCGCTCGCTTTGAATACCTGTTTCTGGTTCTGGGCACCTATATCTCGCAAGCTGCGCTGGTCGCCGGTGGCCTGCTGCCGCCCGCCACGCTGCTGACATTGATTACACTGCCGCAAGCGTTGCGCCTCATCCAAATCATCAATACCAGCGGCGATGTGGCGCTGCTGCACAAAGCGCAGGGCTTGACCGCCAAGCTGCATGGGCAAGTCGGGTTGCTGCTGGCGCTGGGTTGGGCGTTTTCGCTGCTGTGACTGTCTACCAATGCCAGATCTGGTCCCAGGCAGCCATCCAGGTGTCGGCGCGGCTGATGACTTTTTGCGCAGCCATATCCAGCTCAACGCCGGCGCGTCCGCGAAAGTCCGCCATCTTTTCTACCTTGTCGACCTCGATTGTGATGGCGACTGGCGAGCTGGGCACATACGGCTTTACAGCAGCCAGGTCTTGCAGCGCCTGGTATGCGCCGGCCTCGATCATTTCGCGCGCGCGGACGGGCGGGATCTGTCGGGCAGAATAGCGCGTCAGCCCGCGTTTGACCGCCACAGTCGTCAGTCCAGCGCCCAGCAGCGCAGTCGATTCGCGACAGACCGCTTCATCGCCAGTGACCAGCAGCACCGGGCAGCGATAGTGCCCGCACAGCGCGGCATTGATGCCGACCTCGCCCACCAGGTCAGCGTTGAACCACAAGTTGTGCCATTTGACCGTGCTGATGGTGTGGCAGAGCACGCCATCGGCGGTGTTGTTGCGCGCGTGCATGCCCACCAGCAGACAGGCATCTGCGCCCGCTTCCAGCAGTTCGGTATAACGCGACCAGGGATGATGGGCGACCCAGCTGCAAGCCGGCTCCAGCAATTCGGGAATGAGCGAGTTGAAGCTCCAGTCGCCACCCGCGCCATGGCAGTCGACGACCACCACTTCGTCTGCGCCAGCTCGCAGCGCGCCCCGCACAGCCGCGTTGATTTCTTCGGTGTAGAGGCGGCGGCCCTCTTCGTACATCGGCGCGCCACCGGTTACCTGATCCCAGGTGACGATGCCGCTGACACCTTCCATATCAGCCATGATGAGAATCTTCATCGCGCTTTGTAACCCCCGTCTGTGCCTCAGTAAGATCAATAAAGTAATGCAACAACAGGAAAGGAACGTCGTAGGGGCGACTCTTGAGTCGCCCACATGATCAACGGCTACATTGTGGGCGAGTCAGCGCCTCGCCCCTACAGTTGGCGACTGACCGCGCGCAACGCCGCCTCCACATCATCAAGCCGCCACGCGCCATCCACAATCCTGGGCGCATGCGACACATCCGCATCTGTCTTCAGCCAGAAGCTGCACTCGCTTGGGCAGTCGACTTCTGCGCGGCTGGCTAAGAGAGCCGCCTGCAAACAGCCCAGCAGTGAACTGGCTTGCGAGCCGACCATGGCGCTTTTGCCCTGCGCCGCCGCCCGCAGCAGCATCTCACGCGAACCCGAATAGCCCGTGCGCGCCGTCTTGATGTTGAGGATATCAAAAGTATCGAAGTCCAACTCGCGTTTCAGCTCGCGCGGGGTGAAGGCGCTGTCATCGGCGATTAGCGGCATGGTCGTTTGACGGCGCAGCAGGCTCCGCGCGCGCAGCAGATGCACAGGCAGCGGCTCTTCGCAATAGAGCGCGCCAGCTTGGTGCAGCGCGTCCAGAGTCTGTGCGGCGGTCTCGGGCGCTAGCGTTTCGTTGGCATCGACATAGAAGCTAGCCGCCGGGAAAGCCGCCATCAAGTCGCGCAAGTTGTCGCTTTCGGCGGGGATATCATGTCCGACCTTGACCTTGAAGACGCGTAAGCCCTGTTGGTAGGCGCTGGCTACATCAGACCGCACCCTGTCGCTATCGCCCGTGCTGACGATGCTGCTCAGGCGCAGCGACTCGCGCGTGCCGCCCAGATAATCCCGCAGCGACTGATTGCGGCTCTGCGCCAGCGCCTGATGCAGCGCCATATCCAGCGCGCCCCGGGCGGTGTTGTTGGCTTTGATGTGCGCCAGCTCCGCGCTCAACCTGGCGACCGATTCAAAGTCGCTGAGGGCTCGACCCAGCAGGCGCGGCGCAAGCTCTTCGCCGATGATATGCTGAACAGAAGCGCTGGTTTCGCCGTAGATGCTGGGTCGCGGCGTGGCTTCGGCGATGCCAACAGCGCCATCCGACAAGTCAACGCGCACCAGCACATGCTTCAGCGTCGGCAGCTCGTGCCCCCGCCCCCAGGTCAGCGTGCCCTTCAGCGGCACCTGCATAGGCTGGCAGCTTACGCGTTCAATCACAGGCATGGCAGCGCCAGCAAATCACGCACGGCTTCTGTGACGGCACCTGGCGTCATGCGGGCCACATCCAGCCGCTGGTAATTGGGGTAGTCGTGCCCGGCGGCGAAAGCGTGCAAGCCATAATTCTGCGCTTCTGCCCGCACGATAGCCAGCGCCCGCCGGTTGATCTCGCCGCTGACTAGCAGCTCCCGCGCTTCGGCCTGCAATTCAAGCGGCAAAAAATCCAGATCGGCGGCTGCGTCTACCTGGTCGAACTCATCCTGCCGACTGCTGAGTCGCCGCAGACGTTGCAGTGGCGGCAGCGCCAGCTCGACGACTCGCCAGTGCGGGAAGCAGCCCAAGACAAAGTGCAGTTCGGCATCGCCACGGATGCCCTCGGTCAGCAGCGGCTTTTGCGCATCTTTGCGCAGCCACAGCCACGAGAAAGCCGCAGCCATGCCGCCGGGCACCGCCTGGGCGAATCGGCGCGTGGTTTCAAATCGGCGCGCGCGGTCTGGCACGGGCAGCAGCGCTTCGTCAGCCAGGCTCTGCGCATAGGGAATGGCGATGCAGTCTGCGACTTCGCGGCGAGAAGGGATGCCGCCAGCATCAAGCTGGGCCAGGGTGGTCGACTTTCCGCAGCCGGTCAACCCGACCAGCATCAACAGCGCGCAATCGCCCAGTGGCCGGCTGTCGGCGCTTGGCACGAGGCTGATGGCTGGGTAGCGCTGCAACGGGCGATTATCCAGGCGCGGCAGCACCCGGCGCATATAATAATCGTGGGGATTCATGCCATCCATGATACCTGTGGCTGCTCCCGCTTTCAATTCGCGGCTGCTCTGCGGCATGGCAAGTGCCCTAGATTGTCAATTTGCCACAGAGGACGGAAGTGCTCACAGCAGCGTTCTGCGCACTAATTTGACACAGAGAACACAGAGGGCACAGAGAGCACAGAGGTATTAATCACTCGGTGTAATCTGTGAACTCGGTGAACTCGGTGGTTCATTTTTTCTTTCATTACTTTATTGGTCTCACTGAGATTGCTCTGTCTAGCTGCGATTGCCCTGCCCCTTGCCTAAACAACGGTTACAATAGGCGCAGTGACAACGATAGTTTGTGAGTACGGGTCAAAAAAATGATGAAAGAACGACACTGTGACATTCTGATTGTTGGCGGCGGCACGGGCGCGATCGGCGCGGCGCTGGCTGCATTGCGCATGGGCAAGTCGGTCATCATGAGCGAAGAAACCGACTGGATCGGCGGTCAACTGACTGCGCAAGCTGTCCCGCCCGATGAGAATCCCTGGATCGAGCAATGCGGTGCGACCGCCTCGTACATGCGCTTTGCCGAGGGCGTGCGCGATTATTATCGGCGCAACTATCCCTTGACCGAAGCCGCGCGCCGCATCGTCAATTTTAATCCCGGGCAGGGCAATGTCAGCCGGCTCTGCCACGAACCACGCGTCGCCCTGGCTGTCATCGAAGGTATGCTCGCCCCCTACCGCAGCAGCCAGCAGCTGGATATCTTGCTGGGGCATGTGCCGGTGGCGGCCGAGACCGATGGTGATCGCGTGCTGTCGGTCACCTTGCAAGATACGCGCACGGGCGACCAGCTTGTGGTGAGCGCGCCTTTTATCCTGGATGCCACCGAGCTCGGCGACCTGCTGGAGCTGGCGAATGTCGAGTTTGTCATCGGCGCGGAAAGCCAGGCGCAAACCGGCGAAATGCACGCGGTGGCGGGCGATCCCCAGCCGCTTGATCAGCAGGCGATCAGCTGGTGCTTCGCCATCGACCACTTGCCCGGCGAAGACCACACGATCGACAAACCGGCCGATTATGACTTTTGGCGCGCCTACCAAGCCGACTTCTGGCCCGGCAAGCAGCTGGGCTGGCAGGATGTGCATCCGATCACGCTGGAGACGCGCAATCGCGGCATCTTCCACAGCGACCGTCCGCCGACCAGTGGCTTCGGTGGCTCGCCAGGCGACTTCTGGCATTATCGGCGCATCTTGTACAAAGGGCACTTCACCCCCGGCGCATTCGCCAGCGACATCACCTTGGTCAACTGGCCCCAGATCGACTATTGGCTGAAGCCGCTGCTGGGCGTGGGCGCTGCTGAAAAAGAGCAGGCGCTGCACGAATGTCGCCAGTTGAGTTATTCGCTGCTGTATTGGATGCAGACCGAAGCGCCGCGTCATAAAGGTGGCGGCTATGGTTATCCGGGCTTGCGGCTGCGGCATGATGTCGTCGGCACGCCAGACGGGCTGGCCAAGTATGTCTATGTGCGCGAATCGCGGCGCATCCAGGCTGAGTTCACCGTCTGCGAAAGCCATGTCGGCGTCGAGCAGCGCGGCGACCAAACCAGCGCCGAGCAATTCGCCGATAGCGTGGGCATCGGCAGTTATCGCATCGACCTGCACCCCAGCAGCGGCTTGCGCAGCTATATCGATATCAGCAGCTACCCATTCCAGATTCCCCTGGGCGCGCTTTTGCCCCAGCGCGTGGAGAATCTGCTGCCGGCTTGCAAGAATCTGGGCGTTACGCATATCACCAATGGTTGTTATCGGCTGCATCCGGTGGAATGGAATATCGGCGAGGCGGCCGGGGCGCTGGCGAGCTTCTGCCTGAACAAAGGGCTGAGCCCGCGGCAAGTGCGCAATGTTCGCTCGCATCTGCGCGATTTCCAGTATCTGCTGTCCGAGCGGCTGGGTGTACCGCTGGAATGGCCCCCCTATGCACGGCTTGCCACCCGTTAGTGTGCTGCGCGGCGCGCTGCTCTGGATAAGCCTGCTGTTGCCTCTTGCCTTGGCGCGGGCACAAGAGACGCCGCTGTTCGTCGATGTCAGCGAGGCGGCGGGCATCGTGGCGGGGCATCGCGGCATGTGGGATCCGGACGATGCGCGCGAGGGCTATCTGGCTATCGGACAGGCTTGGGGCGATTATGACCGCGATGGTTGGCTCGACCTGTATGTGACCGGCAACCTGCTGCCCAACACGCTGTTTCGCAACCAGGGCGATGGCACTTTTGCCGTGTCCCCGCATTCGTCACTGCTCAGCCTGCCCGATGTGCCCAGCGGCGGCGCGACCTTCGCCGATTATGACAACGATGGCTGGCTGGATCTGTATGTCGTCAATCACGGCGCAAATCGCTTGTTTCGCAACGAGGCCGGCGCAGGTTTTCGTGATGTCACGGCGCGGGCGGGCGTGGGCGATCGCGGCAAAGGCACATCGGCCGCCTGGGGCGATTATGACAACGATGGCTGGCTGGACCTGTATGTGACCAACTGGTCCTGCTTTCCCGAATGCGAGTCGGTCGATTTCACCCGGCAAGCCGACCGCTTGTATCACAACAACGGCGATGGCGGCTTCACCGATGTCAGCGGGGCATTGGGTTATGCGCAGACGCTGGGGGCGGGCTTCGCGCCGGCTTTCATCGACTATGACAACGATGGCGATCTGGACTTGTATGTGGTGAACGACAAGCTGCAAAACGAGATCGGCAACTTGCTGTGGCGCAACGATGGCGCCGGCTGTGATCACTGGTGCTGGACGGATGCTTCGGCAGGCAGCGGCGCAAACCTGCTCATCAATGGCATGGGCATCGATGCAGCCGATTATGACAACGATGGCGATATCGACCTCTACATCACCGATATGGTGTACACGATGTACCTGTTGCGCAATGACGGCGCTGGCTTCCGCAATCGGGCGCATGCGGCGGGGGTGGCGCTCAATTATGGACCCGACCAAGCGGTGGGCTGGGGCGCGGTCTTCTTCGACTTCGACAACGATGGCTGGCAAGACCTGGTGGTAGCCGCCACCAATTATCACCAGACCTTTCCGGAGTTGGAAGTCAACTTTATGAATGCGCGCCCGGATGCGCTGTTTCGTAATGATGGGCGCGGCGGATTCGTGGATGTCGGCGCGGCCAGCGGCCTGGCTGCCCAGCTGCCCACCTTGGGCGTGGCCTATGCCGATTATGACCGGGACGGCGACCTGGACCTGGTCACCGGCAACTGGGACAGCGGCTATCGACTGTATCAAAACCAAGCCGTGGGCGGGCGCTGGCTGTCGCTGGAATTGCGTGGGGACCGCGATATCAATGCCGATGCGGTCGGCAGCAAGGTCTATGTCAGCGCGGGGGACCTCACGCAGTTGCAGATGGTGCGCATCGGCGCGGGGCTGGGCGGCAACAATCAACTGCCCCTGCACTTTGGTCTGGGTGCGGCGGCCAGCGCCGATATCCGCATCGTCTGGGCAAATGGCACGGAATGCGCGTTTGAGGCTGTGCCCGCCAACCAGCGCCTGCGCATCGCCTATGGGAAGACAGCCGGCTGCGGCTAGCAAAAGAGCAGGCCGGCAAGGCGTCAACTTGTCAAGCGGCATAGAAAAAAGGGAGCGATCATGACCATACGCGTCGGTACTATCGGGGCGAGCTTCGCGCGGGAAGCCTACCTGCCCGCTCTGCGCCTGATTGAAGATGTCGAGCTTGTCGCCATCGCCAGCAATCGCCTGGAAAGCGCGCAGGCCGCTGCGGCCGCATTTGGCATCCCACAGGCTTATGACGACTGGCGGCGCATGCTGGACGCGCACGAGCTCGACCTGGTGTGCATTGCCACGCCGACCATCCACCATGCGCCCATGACGCTGGCGGCGCTGGGGGCGGGCGCGCATGTGCTCTGCGAGAAACCCATGGCCATGAACCAAGCCGAATCGGCGCAGATGCTGGAAGCAGCCGAAGCGGCCGGCAAGCTGCACATCATCGGGCACGAGTTGCGCTTCAATCCCAATCGCCGCAAGATCAAAGAATTGATCGAAGCTGGCGTCATTGGCGCGGTGCGACATGTCCATATCACGGGCATTTCTGCCTCCTGGGGCGACCCAGCCTCGCGACCGGCCGGCGATTGGTGGTCGAGCGCAGAGATGGGCGGTGGCCGTCTGGGAGCGAATGGATCGCATCAGATCGATTTGCTGCGTTTTTGGCTGGGCGATATCGGCGCGATCAGCGGGCAAGTCGCCACGCTTGCCCCGGAGCGTATCGATCGGCAGAGCGGCACAAGCTGGCAAGCCACCGCCGATGACCAATTCAGCTTCACCGCCGAGATGCAATCGGGCGCGCTGTGTTCGGTCTTTGTCAGCAGCGCGGCGCGGCATGGTTTTTCCAACCAGCTGCGCATATCGGGCAGCGAAGGCAGCATCATGTTGGCTGATAGCGATGAGAAGCTGCTGCTGGCGCGGGCGGGAGAAGACTTCGCCGATATCAGCCAGCAAGACCCCAACGCCGAGCTACCGGGCATCGGCAAAGGCATCTGGAATGTGTCTTTCGTGGCGCTGATGCAAGAACTGACGGCGGCCATCCGCGCGGGCAGACCGCTGGGCTGGGGCGCGACATTTGCCGACGGCCACGCCTGCCAGCGCGCAATGGATGCCATCCGCAGCAGCAGTCAACAGCGGCGTTGGGTTGCGTTGTGAGCGTCTCCCCGCAGTCCCTCCGCAACGACTAACCCCCCTCGGCCCCCCCCGACAGGTCAGGGGGAAGCTCATATCTTGACTCCCCTCCCTGACTCGTCGGGGAGGAGTCACTCGGCCATCTGCGCGAACAAGGGCTTCAAAGCCTGATAGGCCGCCAGGTAATGCCGGTACTGCCGCGCATAATGCGCTTTGTGCTGGGTCTGTGGCTGCACGATGCGCGTCTGTGGCGCTGGCGCGATCGTGTAGCTGCTGGCTGTGCCCTGCGCAACCTGCGCTGAACGCAACGCGCCTTGCAAGCCGGCATTTTCTGCGTCTGGCGGCACATGCACCGGCAAGCCCAGGATATCGGCGAAAAGCTGGTTCAAGCTGTCGTTGCGCGCCCCGCCACCGATCAGCGTCAGATGCGCGGGCAATTGTGGCGAAAGCGCCGACAAGGTGTGCCGATACGCGAAGATGATGCCTTCCAGCACAGCCCGAACCAGCTGGGGACGCCCGGTTTCGGCGGCGATGCCCACAAATGCGCCGCGCGCCAGCGGGTCGTTGAACGGCGCCCGCTCGCCTTGCAGATAAGGCAAAAACACCAGGTTGCCCGGCTGGCACGACAGCGCCTGCGCGATGAGTTCGTCATAGTCTTGGCTATCAAAGAGATCGCGCAGCCAGCTGAGGTTGCCGGCGCTGGTCATCATGGGTACGACCTGGATGAAATGCCCGCGCCGCGGATGCGCCAGGCTCATCACTCCCGCCGTTGCAACGCCGATTTCCCGCGCGCTGAAGCCCACCCAGCCGCTGCTGCCGACATAGGCATAGGCAGGACCAAGCTCGCCACAGCCCGCGCCGATGGTGGCGGCTCCGGCATCGCCCGGACCCAGATGCACGGGCGTTCCCGCCGGCAAGCCCAGTTCCCGCGCTGCAGCCGTCCCCAGCGCACCGACTTGCGTCCCGCCGGCCACGACCTGCGGCAGCAATGGCAGCGCCCAGCCCAGCTCCAGCCGCTGCAATATCGACGCATCCAGCAATTTGCCCGCCGCCAACTGCCACAAACCTGTGGTAGCGGCTGTGGTGCTGTCGGATGCTCGGCTGCCACACAGGCGCGCAGCGATGGTATCTGCCCCGCCCAGCAACAGATGCGCGGCGCGCAGGATGCTTTGTCGTTCGTGCCGCCACAGCCAGCGCAACTTCGCCAGCAGGCTGCCGGCATTTTGCTGGGCGCCGGTCAGGGCGGTCAACTCGTCTTCGTCGATCAGCGTGTGAATCTGTTCAATTTCGGCGCGGGCGCGCGTATCGCTGTACAAGATGACTGGGCGGATGACCTGCCCATTTTCATCCAGCAGCACGACATCCTGCATCTGCCCGGTCAATGCGATGCCAGCCAAGCGCCGCGGCGACAAATCCCGACAGCAACTGCGCACCGCCTCCCACCACTGCTCGGCATCCTGCTCGACCAGGCCGCCTGCGCCATGCACGGTCGGATAGGTTGCGCTGGCGGCAGCGAGCACACGGCTGTCGTGCAAAAGCGCGGCTTTGGCGCTGCCCGTGCCGATATCAAAGACCAGCCAGGGCGCGTTCATGTCGCCTCGTCCCGCCCTGGCAGCAGACGCCGCAGCCATTCCGGCGCGCGCAGACCCTGCTGCGACAAGCTGCTCAGCGTGACCGCCAGGATGATGATGACGCCGGTCAATATCTGCTGGATGTAGGTGTCGATCTGCATCTGCGTCAAGCCGTTGGCCAGCACGCCCAAAATCAGCACGCCGACCAGCGTGCC